>JALVNE010000319.1:0-7834 GCA_027026755.1 Sedimenticola sp.
GACGAAGTGTCCTTGCGCTGTGTGGATTTGTCTCCACCACCCAGTAATCGTAGGGTGTAATAGCGTAGCGTATGGCACCGCTTACCGTGACGAGAGCCGTTGGAACCTCTCGATATGGGCGGCTACGTCAAGGCCGAGGACAAAGGTCAATGGTGGTTTCCTGTGGCTCCGTGTTCCGCGATCCAAGCCTTGAGCGCCTCATCCATGCGGGTTTGCCAGCCTTTGCCTGTCGCCTTGAAGTACGCGATGACCTCCTGGCTGTACCGGATGGACACCTGTACCTTCGGGTTCTTCTTGCGCGGGCGGCCGCGTCGCTTGAGTTTCCCCGCCTTGTACGCCGCTACTACCCCGGGTAGTCCCTCGGCGGCTGGACGCAGGCGCGCCAGCTCCGCTTCTGTCAGTTCCCGCGCATCGTTGTCCGCTTTGATGCCGCGCTGGATGTCCGCATCCTCGTCCGGGGATGGCATGTGGAGTTTTCTAGCCATGGCGTTTTACCTCTCTGCTGTTAGCCCTGCGCAAGCTGATGACACGGATGTGCTCACCGCGTACCGTGAACACCAGACAATGCAGCCGTTCACCAATAGGACCATAGGCAATCCAACGATGCTCGCCATAATCATTCCGCTGATCTTGGATGATCGTTGCCTCGTCCCAGGCGAAATCTACAATCGATTCAAAGGATACGCCGTGGTTGCAAAGATTGGCGGCGGCTTTGCTGTCGTCCCACTCGTATTCCATGAATTTATTGTAGCTTCAATAATTCAGGGCAACAAGCGAAATAGACTGCGCAGGGCGCAATAGCGTAGCGTGTTTCACCAAACAGGCTTGATACAACACAATGCGGCTGTGGTCTATTGCGCCGCCTGCCTGCTTCATGATGATAAACGCATCGGGCATAATCAGATTTTGGTTTGGTGTAATACGGCTGGCGTTTATTGCCTCCGGTTGCCGCTGTAGTATCATGTGGTTCAGCGCGGCATCAACCCGGAAGCCTGTATTACCTGGATCCCTGGTGGGCAACCTCTCCGTTTGTTGTTTGCTTTTTCGCCTCCCGTAGAATACCCGTTTTAACTTTTCATGAGGGGACAGCCCCACACCCCGGATCATGGAAAAGTCCCCTCTCCCCCTCGGGGGGGAGAGGGTTAGGGTGAGGGGGGATCGAGTGTATTTCCACATTAACCATGAGCTGCGTGGTGCGAATCTGGTTTGGCAACCAGATGCACCCCCAGTGCCTGCAATACCCGCATCACCGTATCGAAGCGCGGCGAGGCACCGCTACGCAACGCCCTGTAGAGCGCCTCGCGGGCCAGACCGGATTCGCGGGCTATTTCCGTCATGCCGCGTGCGCGGGCAACATCGCCCAGGGCGGCGACCAGCAAATCAGCATCGTTCTCTTCCAGCACGCAGGTCAGGTACTCGGCGATGGCCTGATCATCCTCAAGGTATTCGGTTACATCGAAATCGGGCAACTCTGAAACGCGAATCTTTTTGCTCATGGGTCAATCCTCCAGGGTTCTGGCCAGGGCGATGGCGCGCTCGATGTCCTTGCGCTGTGTGGATTTGTCGCCACCACCCAGCATCACGATCAGCACCTCGCCGCGCAGCGTGTAGTACATGCGCCAGCCGGGACCAAAAAACTCCCGCATCTCATACACTCCTTCGCCCACCGGCTGCACGTCGCCGAGGTTTCCCAGCGACGCCTTTCGCAGCCTGGTGGCGAGGCGTCGGCGCGTCATGCCGTCCTTGATGCTGACAAGCCACTCGGTGAACTCGGGTGTCTGCTTGATCTGGTACATAGGCTTACTGTAACCGAATGGTTACGCATTGATCAATGCTCAAGGTATGACATGCGATTGAGGAGTGGGATTACCCTTCCCTGCCCGCAATACTGATTAACATGGCCGCTTGGCAAATCCAGGAATAGGGCAGATAACCCGCGACCAAAAAGAAGCCAAATCCAGAAATAGCCGCCGGAATGGCGGCAAATCTGGATATAGCTGCCGGGAATCTAGATTTAAGTGTGATAAATCTGGCTCAAAGGTTGTGCCTACGCGTGTAACTGACACTCAGTCCCAGCTCAACGCGCCTCCGGTCTGGTATTCGGTCACCCGGGTTTCGAAGAAGTTTTTCTCCTTGCGCAGGTTGGCCTGTTCGTCCAGCCAGGGCAGGGCGCATTCGGCGCCGGGGAAGGGTTCTTCCCAGCCCAGTTGTACGGCGCGGCGGTTGGCGACGAAGCGGAACTGTTCCATGTGGTCTTCCTTGCTGTATCCCAGGATGGGGTCGCGCAGGATGTAGTTGGCGTAGTTGTTCTCGCAGGCTTCGGCTTCGTCCCACATCTGGCGCACGGCCTTGGGGTCGAGGCTGACTTCTTCTTCGTGGATGATCTGCTTGACCACGCGGATGCCGAAGGAGGCGTGCAGGACTTCGTCGCGCATGATGTACTGGAACTGCTCGGCGGTGCCTTTCATCAGGCCCCGGCGCTGCAGGGCAAAGATGGGGCTGAAGCCATTGTAGAACCAGCAGCCTTCGAAGATGCCGGCAAAGAAGCTGTAGGCCATGACGAAGTTTTCCAGCTCGTCCCGGTCGGTGAGATCGATGTCGGCGCGCAGCACGGATTCCAGGCGGCGGTTGGCCATCTGGATCTTGCCGTTGATTTCCGGCACCACCCGGTAACGGTTGTAAACCTCGCCCTGGTCCAGGCCCAGGGTTTCGATGCAGTGCTGGTAGGTCCAGGTGTGCAGGGCCTCTTCATAGACCTGGCGGGCCTGATAGATCTGCAGCTCGGGGGCGGACATCTTCTCCATCACCGCCAGGCCGATGTTGCGCATGGCCAGCACGTCGGAAGTGGTGAGGTAGGCGAGCACGTTCTCGTACACATGGCGCTCTTCCAGGGTGAGCTTGTGCAGATAGTCCTGGACGTCCTGGGCCATGTTGATGTCCAGGGGCGTCCAGTGGTTCTTGTTGGCGTTGAGGAAATAATCCCAGGCCCAGGGATATTTGAAAGGCGCCAGCTGGTTGATGTCGGTGAGCCCGTTGATGACGCGCTTGTCCTCGGGATTCACGGGAGCCACATCCACAGGGGCAGGCATTTCCATGGCTGTGGCGGCGGGTTGCGGCGGCGGCATTTTGGTGTTGCCCGCAGGCTGTTGCGCGGGCTGTGCGGCGGGTTCCAGTTTGGCTTCTTTGGCCGCTGTAAGGGGATCGTCCCAGTTCAGCATGGTGTTTCTCCTTCGATTCGGTTCGGTCTGTCGGGCTTTAGCCTGACTTGGTGGTTCCTGTGTCGGGCTGAAGCCCGACCTACGGCTTACTGGCAGGCCTCGCATTCTGGGTCGAGAATGGAGCAGGCCTTGGGGGCGGCGCTGGTAGAACCGCCCAGCATGTTCACGGCGCTGCCGCTGGTTGGGGTCGTGGTGGTCTTCTCCACGCCGGTGGCGCCCATGGAGCGCAGGTAGTAGGTGGTCTTGAGACCGCGCACCCAGGCCAGCTTGTACAGGTTGTCCAGTTTCTTGCCGGAGGGTTCGGCCATGTACAGGTTCAGGCTCTGAGCCTGGTCTATCCATTTCTGGCGGCGGGAGCCGGCTTCCACCAGCCAGCGCGGGTCCACTTCGAAAGCCGTGGCGTACAGGGTTTTCAGGTCTTCAGGCACCCGGTCGATGGGCGCCACGGAGCCGTCGTAATACTTGAGGTCGTTGACCATGACCTCGTCCCACAGGCCGCGTTCCTTGAGGTCGCGCACCAGGTAGGGGTTGACCACGGTGAACTCGCCGGACAGGTTGGATTTGACGAACAGGTTCTGATAGGTGGGCTCGATGGACTGGCTCACTCCGCAGATGTTGGAGATGGTGGCCGTGGGGGCGATGGCCATGGTGTTGGAATTGCGCATGCCCACGCTCTTGACCCGCTCGCGCAGGCTGTCCCAGTCCAGGGTGATGCTCTGGTCCACCTGCAGGTAGCCGCCGCGCTCCTCGGCCAGTTTTTGCAGGGAGTCATAGGGCAGGATGCCCTGGCTCCACAGGGAACCTTCGAAGCTGGAATATTTGCCGCGTTCCTCGGCCAGGTCGGTGCTGGCCTTGATGGCGAAATAGCTCACGGCTTCCATGGAACGGTCGGCAAACTCCAGGGCCTGTTCGCTGGCATAGACGATGCGCTGCTTGTACAGGGCGTCCTGGAAGCCCATTATCCCTAAGCCCACGGGACGGTGGCGCAGGTTGGAGTTGCGCGCCTGGGGCACGGAGTAGTAGTTGTATTCGATGACGTTGTCCAGCATGCGCATGGCGGTGGAGATGGTCTTCTCCAGCTTTTCCATGTCCAGGCCATCTTCCGTGACGTGGCGCACCAGGTTCACCGAGCCCAGGTTGCACACGGCGATTTCGTTCTGATTGGTGTGCAGGGTGATCTCGGTGCACAGGTTGGAGGAATGCACCACGCCCTGGTGCTGGTTGGTGTAGCGCACGTTGCAGGGGTCCTTGAAGGCCACCCAGGGATGGCCGGTTTCGAACAGCATGCCCAGCATCTTGCGCCACAGGTCCACGGCCTTCATGGTCTTGTGGATGTTCAGCTCGCCGCGGCGGGCTTTTTCCTCGTAGCGCGTATAGGCTTCCTCGAAAGCCTGGCCCGTGAGATCGTGCAGATCCGGGGTCTCGTCGGGAGAGAACAGGGTCCACTCGCCTTCCTCGGCCACCCGCTTCATGAACAGGTCGGGAATCCAGTTGGCGGTGTTCATGTCATGGGTGCGGCGGCGCTCGTCGCCGGTGTTCTTGCGCAGGTCCAGGAACTCCTCGATGTCGATATGCCAGGTTTCCAGGTAGGCGCAGACGGCGCCTTTTCTTTTCCCGCCCTGATTGACGGCTACCGCCGTATCATTGGCCACCTTCAGGAAAGGCACCACGCCCTGGCTCTTGCCGTTGGTGCCCTTGATGTGGGAGCCCAGGCCGCGCACCGGGGTCCAGTCATTGCCCAGGCCGCCGGCGAACTTGGACAGCAGGGCATTGTCGCGGATGGCGCCGAAGATGCCGTCCAGGTTGTCGGGCACCGTGGTCAGGTAGCAGCTGGACAGCTGTGGACGCAGGGTGCCGGAGTTGAACAGGGTGGGCGTGGAACTCATGAAGTCGAAGCTGGACAGCAGGTTGTAGAACTCGATGGCCTTGCCTTCGCGGTCGATTTCGTTGATGGCCAGGCCCATGGCCACGCGCATGAAGAAAGCCTGGGGCAGCTCGAAACGGGTGCCCTGGTCGTCATGGATGAAATAACGGTCGTACAGGGTCTGCAGGCCCAGATAGGTGAAGCTCAGATCGCGCTCCGCCTGCATGGCATTGGTGAGGCGTTCCATGTCGTACTGCTCCAGGCGCGGGTCCAGCAGTTCCAGCTCCACGGCGCGTTTGATGTAGTTGCGGAAGTAGTCGCCATAGACCCTGGCCAGTTCCTCCTGGGTGTCCACCCGGGGCATGTCCAGAAAGTCCAGGGCTTCCTTGCGCAGGATGTCCATGAGCAGGCGCGCGGCGGCATAGGAATAGTTGGGTTCCTTTTCGATGAGGGTGCGGGCGCTCATCACCAGGGTCTGGGAAACGTCTTCCTCCTTCACGCCGTCGAACAGGTTGCGGCAGCTGTCGTCGAGAATTACCTGGGGATCGGTTTCGTCCAGGCCACGGCAGGCTTCTTCCACCAGGGTGCGCAGACGCTGCACATTGAGAGGCTGGGTGCTGCCGTCGGCCAGGGTGATGTTGACCGGGGATTCCTCCTCGCCGGCTTCCTTGCGCGCCTGCTCGCGCTCCTTGGCGCGGGCCTCACGGTAGAGCACATAGTCCCGGGCCACCTTGTGCTCGCCGGCGCGCATCAGGGCCAGTTCCACCTGGTCCTGGATATCTTCTATGTGTACGGTGCCGCCGTCGGGATTGCGGCGCACCAGGGCGTCGGTCACCTGTTTGGTGATGTTGCGCACCACGTCATGCACCCGGGCGGACGCGGCTGCGCTGCCGCCTTCCACGGCCAGGAAGGCCTTGGTCACGGCGATGCTGATCTTGTTGGCGTCGAAGTTGGTGACCTTGCCGTTGCGGCGGATGACGCGCAGTTCGCCCCAGCCGTTGTCCTCGGCGGGAGGCGGCGCGGGAATATCGTCGGCGGTGGGGGGAACGGCAATACTGTCGTGGCTTACAGGTGTCTCGGTGGTGGCCATGCGGTGTCTTCTCCGTGAGGTTTTGCGGTGTTGCCTGGACCCGGAAGTCCAGGAGCGGCGAAAGGAATTTCCGGGGCAACCGCCCTTGTTGGTATTTTTCTGCGGAGCAGGCTGCGATATTCCTTTGAATCCTGTCAGGCATCATATATGGGTGATTTTTTTCAGTCAACCACAATATGTTGTGTGTAACTCGGTGGAAAAGGCTTGGTTTGCTGTGCAAAGGCTGTGGATAACAATGGGGAAAAGGGAATTGCCCCGGGAATTCAGGGACTTGTATATTTTCAGCATATCAGGGAATTCTCATGTGCCTTGGGGACAGGCCGGGGCGGAGTCCGGGATTTTTTGCCGGTGAAGGGCGTGAACGGCCCAGGGCAGGAATCCAATGTGGAATCAGGGGTACAATAGGGAACTGGCAGCCTCAATGGAAAATCTCTTGTCTGAAGCAAGCTACCTGCCCGGCCAGCGCTGGCTGAGCGATACGGATCCGGATCTGGGCCTGGGCCTGGTTACCGAGGTCGAACACCGCCGCCTGAAACTGCTGTTCCCGGCCATTGGTGAAAGCCGGGTCTATGCCCTTCCGGATGCGCCCCTGACGCGCCTGTTGCTGGAACCCGGCGACAGCCTGCAGGACACCCAGGACACGCCCCTCACGGTGCTGGAAGTGGAGGAAAGGGACGGGCTGTACATCTACCTGTGCCGGGACCAGACGGGCGCTCAGCGCCGCCTGGCAGAGATGGACATCAGCCCCCATCTGCAGCTCAACCGTCCCCGGGAGAAGCTGCTGGCGGGGCGCCTGGACAGCAACGATTGGTTCGACCTGCGCCAGCAGTCCTGGCGGCAACTGGCCGCCGAGGCCCTGTCGCCGGTGCAAGGCCTGGTGGGGCCGCGCATCAGCCTGATTCCCCATCAGCTGTATATCGCCTGGCAGACGGCGCGGCGTTTTCTGCCCCGGGTGCTGCTGGCGGACGAGGTGGGCCTGGGCAAGACCATAGAGGCCGGCCTCATCCTGCACCGCATGCTCCTGGCGGGCCGCGCCAGACGGGTGCTGATTCTGGTGCCCGAGCCCCTGCTGCATCAGTGGCTGGTGGAGATGCTGCGCCGCTTCAATCTGCGCTTTGCCCTGTTCGACAGGGAACGCTTCGAAGCCTCGGATGCGGACAATCCTTTCTCCGAGGAACAACAGGTGCTGTGCAGCCTGGACTTTCTTTTGTCCGCGCCAAAGATCGCCCGCGCCGCTCTGGAGGAGGAATGGGATTTGCTGGTGGTGGACGAGGCCCATCACCTGCACTGGAGCGAGGAGGAGTCCAGCCTGGAGTACGACCTGGTGGAAGCCCTGGCGGAACAGGCCCTGGGGGTGCTGCTCCTCAGCGCCACGCCGGAACAGTTGGGCCGGGCCGGGCATTTTGGCCGATTGCGCCTCCTCGACCCTCATCGCTACCCCGACTACCAGAGTTTTCTGGAGGAGGAAGCCCGTTACCAGCAGGTGGCGGATATTGCCGCTCATCTGCTCGAGGGTGAAGCACTGGCGGCATCCCAGCAGAAGCTGCTGAAGGAGCTGCTGGGCGATGTGCGGGACCTGGAGCCCCAGCGCGTGGTGCGCCGCCTGGTGGATCGGTTCGGCACGGGCCGGGTCATGTTCCGCAATACCCGCCACACGGTGAA
>JALVNE010000319.1:7934-10258 GCA_027026755.1 Sedimenticola sp.
TGCTGGAGCTGCAGTCCTGCGATCCGGACAGGGCCGCGGAGCTGGTGGCGCGCATCGAAGCCCAGGAAAGGGATTCCGGCGTGGCCGATTACATGCAGCGTTACTGGGATGCCTTTGGCGTGGAGCATGAGCCCGGGCCGGGAAAATCCCTGGTGCTGCATCCCGGCGAGCACATGCGCCAGGAACAGTTCCCGGGGCTGCCGGAAGAAGGCGCCACCGTGACCTTCGAGCGCGGTGACGCCCTGGTGCACGAGGACCGCCTGTTCCTCACCTGGGAGCATCCCATGGTGCGCGGCGCCCTGGACGAACTGGTGGGCAGTGATCTGGGCAGCGCCGCCTTTTTGGTGCTGGAGGAAGGCCCCCTGCCGTCCGGTACCCTGCTGCTGGAACTGGTCTTCATCCTCAACTGCGTGGCGCCCCGGGAGCTGGAAGCCAGCCGCTACCTGCCGCCCACCAGCCTGCGCCTGGTGCTGGACCGCCAGGGCAGGGACTATGCGGCTCTGCTGCCGCCGGGCGGGTTGCGGGGCAAATCCATGCATCGGGACCGCCAGACCGCCGCCAGGGTGATCAAGTCCCAGGCGGATCTGCTGCGCCGTCTCATCGTCCAGGGCGAGCAGCTGGTGGCAGAGCAGGCCCGGGAGGTGGTGGATCAGGCCCTGAGCCGCATGCGCGCCGAACTGGAGGAGGAACAACAGCGGCTGCGCAGCCTGAGTGACGGGTCCGCCATGGAGGAGCTGCAGTTGCTCGAGGACCACCAGGCCCTGCTGGAGCAAACCCTGCCCCGCACCCGGCTGCGCCTGGACGCGCTGCGCCTGTTCGTGCGGGTATAGTTCCCCATTTTCGGCTACCTCGGTGGGGACCGCTTGGGACAGTCCTGATCAGGCGGTGCTGGCCTGGCGGTAACGTTCCACCAGTTCATGTACCAGGGGGGTGCAGATCACCTTGATGGCGATATCCAGGGTGCTGCCCGGAATCATCAAGGTATTGCGCCGGGACATCCGGGAGCCGGGGATCTGCGCCTGCAGGGCGGGAAAGTCATAGCGCGCCGGTTCGCGGAAACGGATGACCACGATGCTCTCGTCCAAACTGGGAATCTCGCGCAGCTTGAACGGGTTGGACGTGTCCGTCAGGGGCACGCGCTGGAAATTGATATCGGTGAGAGAGAACTGGGGCGTGATATAGGCGATGTAGTCTTCCATGCGCCGCATGATGGTATGGGTGACGGCTTCCGGTGACTTGCGCTTTTCGTGGGCGTCACGATGGATTTTCTGTATCCATTCCAGGTTGATCACCGGCACCACGCCAATGAGCAGATCCACCCACTGGGCAATATCGATACCCCGCATCTTGCGTTCCTTGAGTTTCTTGCGCCGGCGGATGATCACCGGGTTGTGGGACGCGGACATTTCCCGGTTGGTCCAGGAATTTTCCGCGCAGCCGCCGTGCATGCCATCGTAGATGAGCAGGTCGGTGCCCAGGGGAATCTCTTCCCAGGGGGTGAAAGAGCCCACGGGCTGGTCATACATTTCCGCCAGCTCCTCGTTCTCCACATAGCGCCGGCACAGGCCGGTGCCGGAGCGCGAGTATTCGCGGAACAGGCCTTCCAGGCGGTCCAGAAAGTTCGCTTCCGGGGCGAAATGGCTCAGGCAGCGGCCCTGGGCCTCGGCCAGGGCCACCATATGCTGCATGCGCTTGCGGTCATAACGGCGGAAAGCATTGCCGTCCACGCGAAAGGCCGTGATGCCTTCGCGGCGGAAGATATTGTCGAAAATGCGCCGGAACGTGGTCGTGCCCGCCCCCGAGGAGCCGGTGAGGGCGATGATGGGATGCTTGGCTGACATGGGCTGGTCCGTCCTTTTCAGGGAATCGGACGATCACTTATAGCACAAGAACAAAATCCTGTTCAAATGGCGGCAACAGGCCATCGGGCGCCAAATGTGCCGGAAGGCCGGGCTTTTCAGCCCGGCACATGGGTCAGCCTTTGAGCTGCTCCATGACCTTTTCGAGCATGCCCTTGGCTTCGGCGGCAACGGCATTGACTTCTTCCGCCTGGGACAGGCCCAGGACAGGAACAGGGTCCATGAAGCTCACCACGGTCTTGTCGCCTTCCTCGCGCATGATGAAGGTGCAGGGCAGCAGGGTGCCGGCATTGGGCTCGGCACTGATCACCCGGTCCGCCAGCTTGGGATTGCAGGCCCCGTAGATGTGGTAGGCGGGAATGTCCTTGTCCATCTTGTTCTTGAAGATGGCCTGCACGTCCACGTCGCTGACCACGCCCAGGTGGTTGGCCATCAGGGTTTCCTTCACCTTTTCCAGGGCGGCGT
>JALVNE010000320.1 GCA_027026755.1 Sedimenticola sp.
AACCGCTGGAGTGGTGAGGTCAGGAACTGGGAACTACCGGAGCAGGTCTGGCTGAATCCGGAGAAGGAACGGCCTGAGCTAAATCAGGCTGCGTAGGTCGAGGCGACAACTATGTTGACAAACACCGTGTCCTTCACCGTATTGGCCTGGTAACGGCGATGCATACCCATCGACTTTACCGCGATCCCGAGCAGGTAAAGAACAAACTGGGCCAGCAAGGCAATCAGCAACAGTACATCCAGACGCTTTTGCTTTCGGGTATTGCCAACGCTGAAATCCAGCCCGGTCTTCAAATCCCTGAAGCTCTCTTCAATCTGCATTCTCGTCTGGTAGATGTGGGTCACGCTCTTGGCAAACTTGATGTGGTCTGATTGATCCGGACACCGAGTTAAGGCTGTAAAATGCCATAACGAGGTGAACGATGACAACAGAGAAACCAACGAGAAGGAAGTACACAGAGGATTTCAAGCGGGAAGCCGTGGCGCTGGTGACTGAGCCTGACCGATCCCCACGAAATTCTGGTACTCAGGCATGACCGTGCGCTGATATCAACTGTTGGATCCGGCAGGCTGCATCCTTGAGGTGCTGTTTTCGGAGTTTCAGATAACAGTCTTTAATCGCCCTCAAGCCAAGAAACTGATAAGAGAGCACATTGCTGTCCTTCACCGTATTGGCCTGGTAACGGCGATGCATACCCATCGACTTTACCGCGATCCCGAGCAGGTAAAGAACAAACTGGGCCAGCAAGGCAATCAGCAACAGTACATCCAGACGCTTTTGCTTTCGGGTATTGCCAACGCTGAAATCCAGCCCGGTCTTCAAATCCCTGAAGCTCTCTTCAATCTGCATTCTCGTCTGGTAGATGTGGGTCACGCTCTTGGCAAACTTGATGTGGTCTGATTGATCCGGACACCGAGTTAAGGCTGTAAAATGCCATAACGAGGTGAACGATGACAACAGAGAAACCAACGAGAAGGAAGTACACAGAGGATTTCAAGCGGGAAGCCGTGGCG
>JALVNE010000321.1 GCA_027026755.1 Sedimenticola sp.
CATGTCATCAGGGGCCCGTCATCCAAATTTCGGCTGGGGTGGCATCTGCTCAGATAAACGCCGCAACCGGAATTGTTCAACGAAGCATACAGTCTACCGGGACTTGACGTTAACGCACGGCATCGGCAACAACGATTCCGACCGCGTGATCGCGATAGTGGCTACCATGATATCCGGCTACAAGGTCAATTAATGGATGTCTGCCATTTTTATGGGCTGTTAAGGGTGTCTTCTATTCCACTGAGGGTGTCTTCTATTCCTTCTATTCCATCATATTAAAAACCTTATATATCTGATACTTACAGCAACATACCCCGTCAACCGCTTAGTTAAGAATATTATAATGAACTAAATTGATGACAAGCTGTCTTAATTGGTACAACAAATTATTTAATAACCAACGGAGAGAGAACAATGTCTGCACTGATCGAAAACTTCCCCCATGACGGCGTGGTCACCGTGAACCGCGTCATCCTCAAACCCGAATACACCGTGGACGACCTCCAGGAACGGGTAGCTTATCTTTGCGAGAACGTGAAGACCTACCATTCCGATACCGGTTTCGTCGGTGGTTTCGTGGCCCTCAACAGCGGCAACATTTCCAACGAGGGCAGCACAGTGGGACAGGCCGTGGAAAGCCCTCTCAAGGGAAAGGAAGCGCTCATCGTGACCTTCTGGAAATCCTTCGAGGAACACGAGCAATCCCACCGCAGCGAAACCTTCCAGCCCCTGTTCCAGGAAGTTCTGGAGCTGTGTGAGAACGGTAACGAGGAAATCGCCTACGAAATGCTCTGGTCAGGCAAAGCCTACTCGGCGGAAGAAGCCGAAAAGGCGCGGCAGGCCAAGGCGGCCCATTTGCATCAGGCCGCCTAACTCGAACAGTTCCGCCGGTCGCCGAAATAACAATGCGGACCATGAGGCGGGGTCGGAGTCAACAAACCACCGGCTGCAAGCCGGTTGCGCAGATTGCAGATTGCCGATCAGATTGCGCACCTCAGATTGCCAGATTGC
>JALVNE010000322.1 GCA_027026755.1 Sedimenticola sp.
CGCAGCGACTTTCCCGCCCAAGCCGACCTGGAACCCGGCCAGATCCTGGCCTTCAGCCTCCCCGACGGCGAAGAAACCATGGGCACGGTGCTGGCGGTGGAGGACGACAAAGTGCTGGTGGATTTCAACCACCCCTTGAGCGGCCAGGAAGTGGTGTTTTACGCGAAGATGCTGGAAGTGGACAACAGCGGTATTGCCGAGGATTGATACCAGACACAGGCAGCGCCCAGCTCACATCCATTTCTGCCTTTCCCTGTGGAGCCGTCAATTCTCCAGGGAATGGGTATAAGGCAAGAACACAAGAGCACTGATTCTCCACCGGGCATCCATCCTGCGAAATTCCACCCGGAAACGGTTGCCACTCTTGTCCTCCACCCGCGCCCAGGCCTTGTCGCCCTGTTCCTGAAGATCCTGCAGATCGCGCCATCGGTGGGCAAAGCTGCGTCCCTGGTCCTGGTTCATGCCCTGAATCCGCTCGCCCAGGCCATCCCGGGCCTTTCCCGTCAGGCATTCCCGGGCGATTTCCGTCTCTCCAAGCAATAGCGCTTTGTTCATCACCATCCAGGCTTCCTGCGGACTGGCCAGAGGGTATTCCCTGAGCAGTTCCAGGCTCAGGCCGGTGCGCGCCTGAAAACCCTGCAGGACCGCCTCCAGATCCTCCCATTCCTCCCCGGACGGCATGGCGGCCATGAATTCGGGTTTGCGCTTCACCACGCCGAGAAAGCAACTGCTCCAGAACCGCCCCGGGTCCTGTTTCTCCAACAAGTCCAGCACATGATCCGGGTCCCGAATCAGGGGAAAGCGTTGTGCCACCGTCATGAAAAACAGATGCGATCGGGGGAGTCGATCCAGAAGCTGGCGATACGCCGCCCGGTCCACGGGAACCAGCGCCCTGCTTTTGCGGTCGAGGTTCTGCAGTGCTTTGACCACGGAATGATCCTTCAGGGGCGGTTCCAGCCCCAGATAGATCAGGGTGCCGCATTCAGCAAACTCGGTAACCCCCAGGTCCCGGGACAGGGGAACCCCTGTCTTCAGAAAGTGGATCTCGTGAGGCAGCCAGGCAGCCAGCCAGGTAGCCCAAAGACTCATGCTATCGCCCGCAGCTTCCAGGGCGGCAAACTGTTCCAGGACATGGGAGTACGCCTTCGCCGCCCGGGCATTGTCCTTCAGATCGTACTGGTAGAGATCTCCCAACAGATACTCCGCCCATATCCGCTCGGCGAATGCTTTTTCAGGAAGCGCGGCCAAGAGAACATGATACCGGCTGGCTGCCCGTTCAGGTTCTCCATCGATGAAACGAATGCGGGCAATCTCCTTCTCGATCTGCAAGATGATCCGGCGCAACTCGGACTCACTGTTTGCCTGTGCAATCCGCGTATGCAACGGCGCTTGCCAGTCTGCGGTAGCTCTCACACCCCTGGAAGTTCCTTGCGCCATGATGGAGGGAGAGTCTGGGGACGATTCAGACTGAATGTATTCCCTGACCGGGGCGTAGTCGCGTTTCAACAGCACTTCAATGGCCCGTTCGCGGCTTCGCGCATCAAGTTCTGGAAGCAGTTCCAGAAGGACAGCATTGGCATCTGCATGGCGGCTGAGCAAAAGCTGTTCGACATCACGGCGATCCTGGAAATAGGCCAGCAATTCTGGTGACTCGTAGCGCCGCCTTGTGGTCAGATGCACGAGAAAAGTTTCCAGAGGGCCGCCCAGGTTTTCAACCACTATCTGCTCGATCCCGGGATCCATGGGCAGATCAGGCAGGCCCTCATGCTGGGAGAAAAGCGCCTCATCCCTGTAGGCCCGATTGCCATCGATGAACATGGCCAGGCAATATTCCTGCCTTTTCTCATCCCCCAGGTCGAGGATGGCCTGGAGTCCTGCGGCCATGTCGCCCTTGCCCAGAATCCAGGCGCTGGCCAGGGCTGCTTCGGTATCATCGCCGTTCAGCCGGTCCAGGAGTTCAGAAATTTCTCCCGCCGGTCGGGAAAGCCAGGGGCGTAACTCGGCATCCAGCTGCTGACTCACGGGAGGGCGCCGATAGCCCTTGATGGATATGTCCTTCAGATAGGCTACCAGCACCCGGGCCATGTCTTCCAGGCGTTGGTAGTGTTTCAGATTCTCCAAGGCTCTTTGCCGCACCAGAAACTCTGGATCCAGCAATGCCTGAATGACATCCTCGAGACAAGCTTGACGTGGAACTTGCGCGCCAAGGCCCAGGTAGGCGCGCTTTGCCTGTCGGCTATCCAACTCAGCAAAATGCCCACAATAGAGATCATCGCTTCCCTGGAACCGCGAATACTGTCGCGCCAGTTGCAGGACCCGCTGGACACAGCCGGAATCCACTGTCTTGCCTGCGTTCGCCCAGTAACGCCGTAGCTCATCATCCGCGACCCGGGCAATGATCTCCGGAGAAAGAAACCGAAGATCCTTGTACAAGGCGATTCTGTCGGTGTCACAGATCGCCATCTGTTTCAGGCGCGCCTCCAACTCGGCGATCATGGGAGGGTAGGATTTCTTCAGCAGATACCCGCGCACCCTGTTCCTCGCTTCGGCATCCAGTTCAGGCAGCAACCGGGCAAGAGCCGCTTCGATACCCTCGATGCGGGCATTCAACAGGGGAAAACCGTTCTTGTAGCGGGGCTGCATTTCCGCCTGTTCACGAAGACCGTAGCCCGACAGCCGTAGGGGCTTGTCCAGATCAGGCTCCACCGCCCCCCTTTTCTCCATGCGTTTGAGAAGCGCGATCAATGCCTTGTAGTCTGGCGTCCAGAGCACAGGCACCTGCATTCGGCGCTCCTGGTACAGATGATCGAAAAGGGCGCGGGAACGGTAGGGACGCAAGGCCGCCAGCTTGATCAACTCACCGAACAGCCCGGGCCGATCCCGGTATTCCAGGATGAGCGCTTCCAGCTCAGAGGGCAACGGGCGATCCTCCCTCCCCTCGGCCAGTGCCCTGCTATAGAGGATGAACAACGCCCGTCGCCGGACAGGGGATTCGAGGCGCAGAATCTCCCGAAGCCCCAGGACATCCTCCTGGCGACCCAGCTCCCAGGCCGCCGCATAGGCGGTTTCAGATTCCTTGGCATGCAGTGCCCGCCGATTTCCCGGCAGATCCCGCCCCGCATCGGGAAAAGGATTGGCCGGGCGATGGATTAGCCGAATCGGCACGGAAGACAAACCGGCCTGGGGAACGACCATTGTCCCCGGGGTTTCCTGTGGGTTGAGCACTGCTGCCTGCAACGTTGAAACACTGCAGACAAACAGTGCCAGAGAAAACCTCCAGCCATTCCCGTACATGAGCAACGTCCTCCCAGTGTCCTCAAGCTCTGCCAATGCCCTTCTCGGCATCCATCTGCCCGCAATCATTTTCCATCCTACCAGGCATGATCAGCCCCTGTGGGAAAAATCAGGACTCTAAAAACCTATGCCGGGCATGTGG
>JALVNE010000323.1 GCA_027026755.1 Sedimenticola sp.
GGCCTGTGGGATGCCCTGAAAGAGACGCTGGAAGGACTGGATCCCGACGATGTGCAGGACCTCGCCCGCCGCGGCGCCCGGGCCCGGGCCATCATCTATGGCGCGCCCTTGAGTCACAATCTGCAACAGGAGATCGTGGCGGCCTATCACCGGTTGCGGGAGGAGTATGGCGAGGAGATGAGCGTCGCGGTGCGCTCTTCCGCCACCGCCGAGGATCTGCCCAGCGCCAGTTTCGCCGGTCAGCAGGAGACCTATCTCAATATCCGGGGTGAGGAACAGTTGATCGACGCCTGCCGCCGCTGCTTTGCCTCCCTGTTCACCGATCGGGCCATTCACTACCGTATCGACAACGGTTTCGATCACTTCAAGGTGGCCCTCTCCATCGGCATCATGAAGATGGTGCGCTCCGATCTCTCCTCCAGCGGGGTGATGTTTTCCCTGGATACCGAAACCGGCTTCCGCGACGTGGTGTTCATCACCGCCGCCTACGGGCTGGGAGAGAACGTGGTGCAGGGTGCGGTGGAGCCGGACGAGTTCTACGTGCACAAACCCACCTTCGAGCAGGGCTACCGGGCGGTGCTGCGCCGCCATCTGGGGGACAAGAACATCAAGATGCTCTATGCGGCCGGCGGCTCGCGGGAAATGACCCGCAACGTGCCGGTGCCGGAGCCGGACCGGATGCGTTTCTGTATCGACGACGAGGATGTGCTGACCCTGGCCGATTACGCCATCAAGGTGGAGAAGCACTACAGCGAAAAGGCCGGTTACGACAAACCGATGGATATGGAGTGGGCCAAGGATGGCATCGACGGTGAGCTCTACATGGTACAGGCGCGGCCGGAGACGGTGGAGTCGCAGCGATCGGGCAACACGCTGCGCCAGTATCATCTGCAGGAGGAGGGGCCGATCCTGGCGCGCGGCTACGCCATCGGCACCCGGATTGCCACCGGCCGTGCGCGCCATATCATCGACGTGGCCCACCTGCATGAGTTTCAGCCGGGAGAGGTG
>JALVNE010000324.1 GCA_027026755.1 Sedimenticola sp.
GATCCGTACCGCTTGCCGTGGCTTGGTTTGTAAACTCGCCTGCGTCTATGTCGGCTTGCGTCAAAGTATGCGTAGCGGTTACCGTAGCACTTGCTCCCGGTGCCAATGTGGCAATCGGACTTCCGCTCGTGATATTCGCATTCGGATCACTAACAACTATATTGGTCAAGGTTACATTACCGGTATTGGTAACCGTAATTGTGTAGTCTATTGTTTCGCCTACATCGACTATACCATCAGCGTCCACATCGTGGAATGTACCTGTTTTCGTTACGGACATATCCGGATTTGCCGGCAAAGTCGTAACTGTTTCATCGTCAGGATCACCGTCCCCGTCAGGGTCTGTATTCGTAGAATTGTTCGGGTCATCTGAGGTATCAGTTACATTATTGCCGTCAGGATCAACACCGTTTGCCGTGGCTTGGTTCGTAAACTCGCCGGCGTCTATATCGGCTTGCGTCAAAGTATGTGAAGCGGTTAGCGTAGCACTTGCTCCCGGTGCCAATGTGGCAATCGGACTTCCGCTCGTGATATTCGCATTCGGATCACTAACAACTATATTGGTTAGCGTTTGATTACCCGTATTGGTTACTACAAGTGTATAATCTATGGTTTCGCCTACATCGGCTATACCATCACCGTCCACATCGTGGAAGGTGCCTGTTTTCGTTACGGACATATCCGGATTTGCCGGCAAAGTCGTAACTGTTTCATCGTCAGGATCACCGTCCCCGTCAGGGTCTGTATCCGTAGAATTGTTCGGGTCATCTGAGGTATCAGTTACATTATTGCCGTCAGGATCAACACCGTTTGCCGTGGCTTGGTTCGTAAACTCGCCGGCGTCTATATCGGCTTGCGTCAAAGTATGTGAAGCGGTTAGCGTAGCACTTGCTCCCGGTGCCAATGTGGCAATCGGACTTCCGCTTGTGATATTCGCATTCGGATCACTAACAACTATATTGGTCAAGGTTACATTACCGGTATTGGTAACCGTAATTGTGTAGTCT
>JALVNE010000325.1 GCA_027026755.1 Sedimenticola sp.
TCTTCCAGCCGTGACGGGCGAAATAGTTGGCCACGCTGCCGATGGCGTCGGTTTCGTTGTTCCAGATGTCGCGTTTGCCATCGCCATCGAAATCCACGGCGTAGGTCAGGTAACTGCTGGGCATGAACTGTCCCAGGCCCATGGCGCCGGCATAGGAGCCAAGGGGTTTGGCAGGATCCAGTCCTTCCTCATGGGTGAGGATCAGGTATTTTTCCAGCTCGGAGGTGAAAAATTTGCTGCGCTTGGGGTAGTGAAAGGCCAGGGTGTAGAGGGCGTCCAGCACCCTGTCCTTGCCGGCGATGCGTCCATAGAAGGTTTCCACGCCGATGATGGCGACGATGTACCGGGGCGGCACGCCATAGGTCTGTTCGGCCTTTTCCAGGGCGGCCTGGTTGCGTTTCCAGAACGCCGCGCCCTGGACGATGCGCTTGTCCTGGAGAAATATCTTGCGGTACTGGCCCCAGTTCAGGGTACGTTCCGCTGGTTTGTTCATGCGGTCGATGATGTCCTGGCGCATTCGTGCCTGCCCGAGGACTTTGCGCAGCTCAGCGGCCTCGAAGCCATGGGTTTTGCTCATGCGCTGGATGAAAGCCTCCACCCGGTCGGTGGCCTGTGCCGCCAGGGAAAGACTGAACAGGAGCAGCAGCAGGGAAAGGATTCTCATTTGGGCACCAGTTTCCTGTGAGTGTGTATGGACATGAGCATACCGAAACCCGCCATCAGGGTCACCAGAGAAGTTCCGCCGTAGCTCACCAGGGGCAGGGGGACGCCCACCACGGGCAGGATGCCGCTGACCATGCCCATGTTGACGAAGAGATAGACAAAGAACACCAGCACCAGCGCCCCGGCCAGCAGGCGGCTGTAGCTGTCCTGGGCCTGGGAGGCCATGTACAGACCACGCAGGATGATGAACAGGAAAATGGCCAGCAGGACCAGCACGCCGATGAAACCAAATTCCTCGCCCAGCACGGCAAAGATGAAATCCGTATGCCGTTCCGGCAGGAATTCCAGCTGGGACTGGGTGCCGTTGAGCCAGCCCTTGCCATAGAGCCCCCCGGAGCCGATGGCGATCTTGGACTGGATGATGTGATAGCCGGCGCCCAGGGGATCGCTTTCCGGATTGAGGAAGGTGAGCACCCGGCGCCGCTGATAGTCGTGCATGAGATACCAGACAGCCGGGGCCGCGGCGGCGGCCAGCAGGCCCAGGCTGATGATGAAGCGCCAACTGATGCCAGCGAGAAACAGCACGAACAGGCCGCTGCTGGCCACCAGGATGGCGGTGCCCAGGTCGGGCTGCTTGGCAATGAGCCCCACGGGAATGGCCAGCAGCACCAGGCTGAGCATGACCTGCTTCCAGTTTGGCGGCAGGGGTTTGCTGGACAGGAACCAGGCCAGCATCATCGGGGCCGCCAGTTTCACCAGCTCGGATGGCTGGAAACGCATGAAGCCCAGATCCAGCCAGCGCTGGGCGCCTTTGCCAATGACGCCCATTACCAGCACCGCGACGAGCAGGCTGACCCCGATACTGTACAGCCAGGGGCTCCAGCGGCGCAGGGTCTGGGGCGGGATCTGGGCGAGAAAGAACATGGCGCCGAAGGCAATGAGCAGGCGCAGGGCCTGCTTCTCTACCTGGTGCATATCCTGGCCGGTGGCGGAATAGAGAACCACCAGCCCATAACCGCTGAGCAGCAGCAGGCCGGTGAGCAGCGGCAGGTCCAGGTGGATTCGCGCCAGCAGGCCCCGGGGGCGGGCCGGTTCGCTGGCGGGCAGGCCGCTGGGGGAACGGGTGGCAAAACTCACTTTTTTGCTCCTTCAGGCTTGATGTCGGGTGTTCCCAGCAACCAGGCATCCATGACCTTCTTCGCCACGGGGGCGGCGGTGGAGCCGCCATGTCCACCGTTTTCCACGATCACGGCGACGGCAATGCGCGGATCCTCCACCGGCGCATAGGCGATGAACAGGGCGTGGTCGCGCATCTTCTTCGCCACGGTTTCCTCGTCGTATTCCGCGTCCTGGGCCACGGTGAATACCTGGGCGGTGCCAGTCTTTCCGGCAATACGGTAATGTTCGTTCTTGATGCGCCGGGCGGTGCCGCGGGGCGATTCCACCACATGCACCATGGCTTCACGGATCTTGTCCCAGTTCGAGGGGGCGTGTACCGGGATGTCATGGGTCTTTCCGGGCTGGGGCGTCACCTCGCCAGTGGTTTCGTCCAGAATTTCGGCCACCAGCCGGGGTTCGTGGTAATGGCCGCCGTTGGCGATGGCGGCCGTGGCAGCGGCCAGCTGCAGAGGGGTGGCCTGGAAGGCGCCCTGGCCGATGCCGATGATCACCGTCTCGCCGGGGAACCACACCTGCTTGTAGCGTCGGCGCTTCCATTCCCGGGAAGGACGTATGCCCTTGCGCTCGCCGACCAGATCGATGCCCGTCTTTTCGCCGAAACGGAACTGCTTCAGGTACTGCTGCAGCTTGTCGATACCGATTTCGTGCGCCAGCTGGTAGAAGAACACGTCGCAGGACTGAGTGATGGCGGAATCCACGTCCATGGGCCCGTGCCCGCCTTTCTTCCAATCACGGTACTTGTGATCATGGCCGGGAAGCTGAAAGTATCCTGGGCAGTATTTCTTTTCCTTGATATCCAGAAAACCCAGCTCCAGGCTAGCCAGGCCCATGAAGGGCTTGATGGTGGAGCCGGGAGGATAGGTTCCCTGCACGGCGCGGTTGTACAGGGGTTTGTCCGGGTCGTCCCGCAGAGCCTTGTAGGCCTTGGAGCTGATGCCTTCCACGAAAGGATTGGTGTCATAACCAGGCTTGCTGACCATTGCCAGCACGTCACCGTTCCTGGGATCGATGGCCACCACGGCGCCGTTCACGTCGCCCAGGGCATCCAGGGCCACTTTCTGCAGGGCGCTGTCCACGTTCAGGCGCAGGCTGCGCCCCGGGCGCGGCGGTGTTTCCTGCAGCACCCGCACGGCCTTGCCCAGGGCATTGACTTCCACTTCCTG
Source organism: Sedimenticola sp. (assembly GCA_027026755.1). Classification (GTDB taxonomy): domain Bacteria; phylum Pseudomonadota; class Gammaproteobacteria; order Chromatiales; family Chromatiaceae; genus Thiolapillus. The sequence continues at coordinate 3,006 of JALVNE010000325.1, forward strand.
CATGCCCACCTGGCCATGGAGTATGTCTTCGTAGGAACGTTCCACCCCGGTCTTGCCGATGTAGGTGGTGCCGGCGTAGTTGGAAGCGTCGATGGTTTTCAGGTCTTTCAGGCTGATGCGGCCCACATAGCCCACCACATGGGCCATGATGTCCTTCATGGGATAGGTGCGCGTCAGGCGGGCCTTGATGGAAACGCCGGGAAACTTGTGGCGATTGACCGCGAACAGGGCGGCTTCTTCCTGGGTAATGTCCAGTTTGACGGGAATGCTCTCGAAATGTCGCTTTTGCCGCCGCAGCTTGTGAAGGCGTTCCCTGTCCTGTTCGCTGATGCCCAGGAGCACGTCCAGGTCTTCCAGGGTGCGCTCGATGTCAGGTACCAGTTCGGGAACCATCTCCAGATTGAAAGCGGGGCGGTTCAGCGCCAGGGGCCGGTTGTGGCGATCGTAGATCAGTCCCCGGGTGGGTGGCAGGGGGATCAGTTTGACCCGGTTGTCCTGGGCCAGGGTGGTGAAATGTTCATGGTCGATGATCTGCAGGTAGATCATGCGCCCCACGATGACGCCGAGCAGCATGATCACGAACAGGCCGGCGGTAATCGCCCGGTGGGTGAACAGGCGCCCTTCCTGCCGGTAGTTCTTGAATTCCAGGTTACCTGACATGGAAACGGCGCCTGAGATCGCGGAACACGATGAACAGCCAGGGCCACAGCAGGCCCCCGAGGAGGGGTGCCACCCAGGATTCCATGGTGGGAGCGGGCCGTCCTATGGTGCCATCCACCCAGAAGAACAGGAGGCGGTCGATGAGCAGCAGCATGGTGACGAACACAGACTGCTGCCACAGGGGGAACACCCGTACCCGCTTGTGGGTCTTGACGGTCAAAAAGCCCACCACCGACAGGCCAAAGGCGTGCTGACCCAGGAGGGTGCCGGTGAGAATATCCAGCAGCAGACCCGTGAAAAAAGACACACCCACTCCCACGCGTTCGGGCAGGGCCATGCTCCAGTAGATGAGCACCAGCGCGGCCCATTGCAGGCGGAAATGCTGCAGATTCTCCGGCATGGGCATGACGCTGAGCACCAAGCTGATCAGCAGGGTGGCGGCGATGATGATCCTGCCGTGAGACGCTTCCGGGCTCATGGGGCTTCGGTCTCGTTTTCAGGCGACAGGGGGAAACCGGGCGTGCCCGCAGCTTCCTCCTGCTCCGGGAACTGGGGTGGTACGCTGATCTCCCATACCAGCAGCACCTCGCGGGTGCGGTCCAGCTGGGCCAGGGGCTGGGCCGTCACGGTGGCGAAAGGCTTGCCGGGCTGGCGTTTCACCTCGACGATGCGGGCCACGGGATAACCCGGGGGGAACTTGCCGCCCAGGCCGGAGGTGACCAGCAGGTCATCATTGCGAATGTCGGCGTTGTTGGGCAGGTAGGGCAGTTCCAGGCGGTTGATGCGCCCGCTGCCCACGGCAATGGTGCGCAGACCGTTGCGCAGCACCTGCACAGGCAGGGAGTGTTCCACGTCGGTGATGAGCAGCACGGTGGCGGTCATGGGGCTGACGTGGGTGACCTGGCCCATGACCGCATGGGCGTCCAGCACCGCCTGACCCTCGAAGACGCCGGAGCGGCTGCCCTTGTTGATCATCACCTGCTGACGAAAAGGATCCAGGTCCATGGCGGACAGTTCCGCCACCAGTACCCGGTTGCCGATCTTGTAGGCGGAGCCCAGCAGGTCGCGCAGGCGTTCGTTTTCCGCCTGCAGGGCGGCCAACTGCTGCAGTTCGGCATGCAACTTGAGATTTTCCCGCAACAGCCGGTGGTTGGTTTCCTGCAAGTCGTGCCGGCTCTGCAGCGCCTCCGTGATCCAGCGGCCGACATCGCTGGGAATTTCTGCCAGGAACTGTATGGGGTAGGTAAGCACGGAAAGCGTGCTGCGCAGCGTCTCGGCCTGGTGGAAGCGGTGATCCAGCACCATGAGCAGAATGGACAGGATCATGGCGGCGATGAGTCGCGCCCCCTGCGACGGGCCTTCTGCAAAGATGAATTTGATGACGGGGCTCCTTTACCGAGATTCCTGTGTTACTTGCCAGGGCCGGTGTATTACTCCACGCTGAAGAAATCCCCGGCTTTCTCGTCCATCAGCTCCAACGCTCTGCCGCCGCCCCGGGCCACGCAGGTCATGGGGTCCTCGGCGACGATCACCGGCAGGCCGGTTTCTTCCTCCAGCAGGCGATCCAGGCCCTTGAGCAGAGCGCCCCCGCCAGTGAGCACGATACCGCGTTCCGCCACATCGGCGCCCAGTTCCGGCGGTGTCTGTTCCAGGGCCTTGCGCACGGCATCCACGATACCGGACAGGGGTTCCTGCAGGGCCTCGAGGATCTCGTTGCTGTTCAGCGTGAAGCTGCGCGGGATGCCTTCTGCCAGGTTGCGTCCTTTGACCTCCATTTCCTGCACTTCGTTCCCCGGCCAGGCGGTGGCGATCTGGTGCTTGATCTGTTCCGCCGTGGCTTCACCGATGAGGCTGCCGTAGTTGCGGCGCACATAATTGATGATGGCTTCATCGAACTTGTCGCCGCCGATGCGCGCCGAATTGGCGTACACGATGCCGTTGAGGGAGATGATGGCGACTTCGGAGGTGCCCCCGCCGATGTCCAGGATCATGGAACCCCGGGCCTCGTCCACGGGCAGGCTGGCGCCGATGGCGGCAGCCATGGGTTCCTCGATGAGATAGACCTCCCGGGCGCCGGCGCCGGCAGCGGATTCCTTGATGGCCCGGCGTTCCACCTGGGTGGAGCCACAGGGCACGCAGATCAGCACCCTGGGGCTGGGGCGGATGAGGCGAGATTCGTGCACCTTGTGGATGAAGTACTGCAGCATCTTTTCCGTGACCGTGAAGTCGGCGATGACGCCGTCCTTCATGGGCCTGATGGCAGTGATGTTGGCCGGGGTGCGGCCCAGCATCTTCTTGGCGTCTTCGCCCACGGCGGCCACGGCCTTCATGCCCCGGCCACGGTCCTCGCGTATCGCCACTACCGAGGGTTCGTTCAGGACGATGCCACGATCCCTGGCATATATGAGGGTGTTGGCCGTGCCCAGGTCGATGGAAAGATCATTGGAAAAAAAGCCGCGAAGACGTCTGAATAGCATCGAGTAAGTCCATTGCGCCGGTCTGGTTGCCGGTTCTTCAAGTTGGGAAACGCCCGGAAGAAACTCCCGAATTAGCAGGCTGCCGAAAAACCCTGTTTTTCGACAGCCTTGTGTGGCACCAGGATGTATCACCATTTTCGATGGCTGCTAGCCATTGAAAATGAAGGAAGCGGAAAACACGGTTTCCCGTTTCCCTGGTTGAAAAAGTCCATAAAGGGATTTTTCGACATCCAGCCAAGAGCGGTAATCTATCAATTGATTGCCCCTTTGAGCAAGGCCTGTCTTGCAGCCAATGCCTTGGGAAACGTCAAACTGGGGCCTAGTTCATTGATTTACCGCTGGTAATCCTGTGGCTCTGTCGCCACGGCAACTGGAAAATTTCTTCCTGCCCGGGTGTGCAGGGTTCCTCCGGCATGTAAATCCACGGGGATTTGTGCTAGTTTTGCCTCCTTTGAAGCCCTTGCCGTGGAAGGAAATCAATGAGTCTGGACGCTGAAGAAGTCGAGAAAATTGCCCACCTGGCGCGCATTGCCGTGACCGCCGACGAAGTGGATGCCCTCAAGAGCGAGCTGTCGGGCATCCTGGATCTGGTGGAACGCATGAGCGGGCTGGATACCAGTGACATCCTGCCCATGGCCCATCCCCTGGACATGCCCCAGCGCCTGCGACCGGATGTGGTGACCGAGGAGAATCATCGCGAAGCCTATCAGGCGGTGGCGCCTGCGGTGGAAAACGGCCTTTATCTGGTACCCAGGGTGATCGAGTGATGAGCGAGCTGCATCTGAAATCCATTGCCGAGCTGTCTGCCGGACTGGCGGCGGGAGAATACAGCAGCACGGAACTGACCCGGCATTTCCTGGACCGCATCCAGCAATTCGACGGGGAACTCAATTCCGTGGTCACGCTCACAGAGGAGCAGGCCCTGGCGGCAGCGGCCGAAGCCGACAAGCGCTTAAGTGCTGGCGAGGCTGGCCCGTTGACGGGCATTCCCATCCTGCACAAGGACATTTTCTGCACCAAGGGCGTGAAGACCACCTGCGGTTCGCGCATGCTGGACAATTTCATTTCCCCCTATGACGCCACCGTGGTGACTCGTCTCAAGGACGCCGGGGTGGTGATGCTGGGCAAGACCAACATGGATGAGTTCGCCATGGGCTCTTCCAACGAAACCAGCTTCTATGGCCCGGTGAAGAACCCCTGGGACAGAGACAGGGTGCCCGGCGGTTCGTCCGGTGGTTCCGCGGCTGCGGTGGCCGCGCGCCTGGCCGTGGCCGCCACGGGCACGGATACCGGCGGTTCCATCCGCCAGCCCGCGGCCCTGTGCGGCATCACCGGCCTCAAGCCCACTTATGGCCGCGTGTCCCGCTATGGCATGATCGCCTTTGCCTCCAGCCTGGATCAGGCGGGCCCCATGACCCGCAGCGCCGAGGATGCGGCCTGGCTGCTGGCGGCCATGGCCGGCTTCGACGAGCGCGACTCCACCTCCGTGGACAGGCCCGTGGACGATTACCCCGGACAGCTGAACCAGGACGTGAAGGGCCTGAAGGTTGGCGTGGTGAAGGAATTCTTCGAGGAAGGCCTGAACCCCGGCATGAAGGCGGCCATGGAAACGGCCATGGAAAAACTCAAAGCGCTGGGTGCCGAGCTGGTGGAGGTTTCCCTGCCCAATTCCCATCATTCCGTGGCGGCCTATTATGTGGTGGCCCCGGCCGAATGTTCTTCCAATTTGTCCCGCTTCGATGGTGTGCGTTTCGGTCATCGCTGCGACAATCCGGCGGACCTGGAAGACCTGTACAAGCGCAGCCGGGCCGAGGGCTTTGGCGCCGAGGTCAAGCGCCGCATCATGATCGGCACCTATGCTTTGTCGGCAGGCTATTACGATGCCTATTATCTCAAGGCCCAGCAGGTGCGCCAGGTCATTGCCGGCGACTTCCGCAAGGCCTTCGAAGAGGTGGATGTGCTTCTGGGGCCGGCGTCGCCCGAAACGGCCTTCCGCCTGGGAGAGAAATCCGATGATCCCGTGTCCATGTACCTGTCGGACATCTACACCATTGCCGTGAACCTGGCGGGCCTGCCCGCCCTGTCCATGCCCGCGCCCCTGGTGGACGGCCTGCCGGCGGGCCTGCAGCTCATCGGCAATTATTTCGAGGAAGGACGGCTGCTGAACCTGGCCCACCAGTTGCAGCAGGTCAGCGACTGGCATCTGCAGATGCCGGAGGGTTACTGACATGCAATGGGAAACTGTCATCGGGCTGGAGATACACACCCAGCTCACCACCAATTCCAAGATCTTCTCCGGCGCCTCCATCGCCTTCGGTGCCGAGCCCAACACCCAGGCCTGCCTGGTGGATCTGGGCTTCCCCGGCGTGTTGCCGGTGCTCAACGAGGCGGTGGTGAAGAAGGCCATCCTGTTCGGCACCGCCATCGAGGCGGAGATTGCCCGGCGCAGCGTGTTCGCGCGCAAGAACTATTTCTACCCCGACCTGCCCAAAGGCTACCAGATCAGCCAGTTCGAGCTGCCCATCGTCGGTCCCGGCCATGTGGACATCCTCCTGGGCGAAGGTAAAGGCAAGCGCATTGGCGTGACCCGCGCCCATCTGGAAGAAGACGCGGGCAAGTCCCTGCACGAGGATTTCCACGGCATGACGGGCATCGACCTGAACCGCGCCGGCACGCCCCTGCTGGAGATCGTTTCCGAGCCGGACATGCGTTCCGCCAAGGAAGCCGTGGCCTATGCCAAGAAAATCCACCAGATCGTGGTCTATCTGGGGATCTGTGATGGCAACATGCAGGAAGGTTCCTTCCGCATGGACGCCAATGTGTCCGTGCGTCCCCGGGGTGAGGAAAAGCTGGGCACCCGCACCGAGCTGAAGAACCTCAACTCCTTCCGCTTCCTGGAAAAGGCCATCAACTTCGAGGTGGAGCGTCAGATAGACGTGCTGGAATCCGGCGGCGAAGTGATACAGGAAACCCGGCTCTACGATCCGCAAAAGGACGAAACCCGTTCCATGCGCACCAAGGAGGAAGCCAACGACTACCGCTACTTCCCCGACCCGGACCTGCTGCCTCTGGTCATAGAAGACGATTTCATCGCGGAAACCGTGAAGGACATGCCGGAACTGCCCGCGGCGCGGCGCAGCCGTTTCGAGGAAGAGTATGGCCTGTCTGCCTATGATGCTGACGTCCTCACTGCCACCCGCCAGCAGGCGGATTTCTATGAGGCCGTGGTGGTCGTGGCTGGGGATGCCAAGCTGTCCGCCAATTGGATGATGGTGGAATTGTTCGGCGCCCTGAACAAGGCGGGCCTGGATCTTGCCGACAGCCCGGTATCTGCCGAACGCTTTGGCGGCCTGGTGAAGCGGATCGCCGACAACACCATCTCCGGCAAGATCGCCAAGACCGTCTTTGAGGCCATGTGGGACAGCGGGGACAGCGCCGACACCATCATCGAGGCCAGGGGCCTGAAACAGATCACCGACAGCGGCGCCATCGAGGCCATCGTGGACGAAGTGCTGGCAGAGAACAGTCAGCAGGTGGAGAACTACCGCAATGCCCCCGAGGACAAGCAGCCCAAGATGCTGGGCTTCTTCGTCGGCCAGGTGATGAAGAAAAGCCAGGGCAAGGCCAACCCGAAACAGGTGAACGAGCTGCTGCGGGACAAGCTCAAGGCTTGAGCGTCTTTCCCGTTGGCGGGCGGGGTGTGGGCTTCCATGGACAGCAAACAGCGCCAGCGCATCATCAGCCGCCATCGAGACGCCCTACGGCGCCATGGGTACCATCCCAATGCTCTTTTGTGGAGCAGCCGGGAGATACAGGAGCTGCGTTTCCGCGTGCTCTTCAACGCTGCTGGCCTGAAGGCCGGAGACAGCCTGCTGGACGTGGGCTGCGGTTTCGGCGATCTGGCGGACTGGCTGACGCGGCAGGGATGTCCGGTGGACTACAGCGGCATCGATCTTTCCCCGGAACTGCTGGCCGAAGGCCGTCGTCGTCATCCCGGTATTCGCCTGCATGAAGGCGATATCTTCGATTTCGATCCTCCTCCTCAAAGCCATGACTGGGTGCTGCTCT
>JALVNE010000326.1 GCA_027026755.1 Sedimenticola sp.
CCTGGGCTCCCATGAGAATGCCCATATCGCCTTCACCCTCAGCGTCCAGGCGGTGATGGGCGCTTTCGCCCTGCTGGTGCTGGGGGACTGGTTCAGGGTGGATGCCCTGGCCGGTTATCACCAGAGCGGCGCTTTTCTTCCCGTCCTTTTCGTCATGTTGGCGCTCATGGGTTTCGGCATGTTCAAGCTCAACATGCACCTGGGCAAGCCCCACCGCTTCTACCGGGGCTTCTACAATCTGCGTCTGTCACCGGTGAGCCGGGAGATTGCCGGGGTGACCCTGTTTTTCATGGGGCTGGGCGGTTATACCCTGTTCAGCCTGTTCGATGCCGGCTGGGCCCGGGTGCTGGCCAATGTCCTGGCGGCGCTGGGCCTGTTTGGCCTGGGTTTTGGCGGCTACTACATGTACAAGCTGTATCGCATACCGGCGCGGCCCTACTGGGACCACTGGCACACGGGAGCGGCTTTCATTGGCACCGGCCTGACCCTGGGTTCCCTGCTGCTGGCCCTGACAGGGCTGGCTTTCGCCGAGCCGGATACCGCCCAGAGCCAGCTGCTGGCGGCCATTGCCGCGTCAGGCCTGCTGCTGGAAGCCATCGGCCTCTATCGTCATTACCGTGACCTGGGCCACAGTGAAAGCGAAGCCGCGGCCTCCTTCTATGAGCAGGGCACCACCTATGGCCGCGCCTACTGGCTGAGAAACGGTCTGCTGGTTTTGGGCATCCTGTGGGCTGCTGGCATGGCATTCGCTGGCCTGGTCGATGCCTGGGCCTTTGGCCTGCTGGCCGTCATCGCCCTGGCCGCCGCCATCCTGGGCCGCGCCATGTTCTACGTGATGGTGATTCCCACCACCATGCCTGGCGCCTTCTTCTGGAAGAACAAGGGATTCGTGGAACATGCCCGGGAAAGCGGCCTGGCGGACATGCCGCAACTGGGGGTGGTGTACGAAAGGCATCATGCCTTCAAGCTGGGGGAACTGTTGCAGACAGTGCGTGAAACCAGCATGAGCGACAAGCTGGACCAGTTCCGGCGCATATTCACCGGATAAGAAACAAGCCAGCGCTCAATTCCCTCTCCCTGGGGAGGGTGTCGCAAAAGACGGCCACCTAGCCCCGCCTCGGGGTAAAGGGTTTTTCGGGTGGCCCGGCTATTGGGCTAGGACTAAAGGCAGGGGAAAAATGGAAGACATCCATCAATTGACCCTGTAGCCGGATATCATGGCAGCCACTGTCGCGATCACGCGGCCGGTGAGGGCGCCAATGCCTTTACTTGGCGTTTCACGAACACGCTGGACGGCTGCCCCCAACCGGGCCAGCAATGCCGCCTACCGGGTTGATCATGTGGACGGCAGCACAGTAATCCCGGTGGATCAGCGGCAAGATGGTGGCAGCTGGATTTCCCTGGGTACCTATATGCTGGATGCGGACAGCAGGGTAACGCTGACGGATCATGCGGATGGAATCGTTGTTGCCGATGCCATGCGGCTGGTTCGCGCGGACGATGTTCTGGCGGAGGAGGTGTATTATATCCATGCCGACCATCTGGGCACGCCGAGGGCGGTGAGCGATGGTGCGGGGCATGTTGTCTGGCGATGGGAATCGGAACCTTTCGGCAACACGGTGCCTGACGAAGACCCGGATGGAGATGGCGACAGCTTCAGGTTGAACCTGCGGTTTCCGGGGCAGTATTTTGATGGGGAGAGTGGGTTGTATTATAACTACTTCAGGTATTACGATCCGGAAACCGGCAGATATATAACAAGCGACCCCATCGGTCTCAACGGTGGCTTAAATACTTATTCCTACGTCGGCGGCAACCCGCTGATGTTTATTGATCCATTTGGATTGGCTGGATGTTATGTAGGGTATCCGGGTTATCCAATTACAATCCCGGGCACTAGCACGAAGATCCCGCTAACGCATGCTGGTGTCCTGTCATATGACGCTCAAGGGCATACGCGATACTACGAGTACGGTCGGTACGATAGTAATTTCGGTGAAGTGAAGCGCCGGACTGTGCCCGACCTCAAAATGGGGCCTGATGGAAAACCAACTCCGGAGTCATGGAGGAAGTTAATAGAGGCATTGAATAAGATTGGTCACGGCACAGAGGCCAAGACTAGCTGCGATGACAAAGCGGATGCGGACAAGATCAACGATTTCGCTGAACAGCGGATGAATGATCCCAACCGCGCGCCATATAGCTGGAATCCCTTTAATTTCAACACTTGTACAACGTTTGCCAATGATGCGATGGGGGCGGGTCTCAAATGATCAAAGTTCTGCCATGGGTATTGTTTGGTTTGGCATCGCTGGCGGCAATTTATTTATTCGTGCTTCTTTTGGATGCGGGCGTAGCGTTGGATAATTCGAGGTCACAAACCTCATATCTCCGTGAACGCAGTGAACTTGCGCTAACGATTATTCGCAAAGAGTGGATCGGAAAAGATGTAAAGGATATTGCCGAGCTCTCCCAAGAATTAAAACAACAAGGTGTGATTGTTGGCATTGAAAGTAATAACTACAAAATTGGTGACTTCATCTTTGAGACCAATGATGGTGTGGTCTCAGGGGTGCGTTACATCGATTGATTGATCTCCGACAAAAACCAAGACAGATTTATTTATAGAAGAAAAGATCTTACCCAAGCCCCGCAATGCGGGGCTTGTTGTTTTAGCTGCGTGATCTGTGTTGTGCCCTTACTGTTCAATCATCTCCGGCTGAAAGTCTCGTCGCTTATGAATCACCGCCAACACGATAACATCCGGTGCCTTGATTTCGTAGAGGATGCGGTAGGAGTACAGCGATAGCTCGCGGATGGCATCGTTACCGAGTTCCGGCACCATCTTGCCCATGCGCGGCAGTTCATTGAGGACATCGGTCTTGGCCACGATATCCTGGGTAACCTTCCTGGCGTAATGCATGGAGTCGTGGGCAATGAAATCGTAGATGGAGCGCAGATCGGCCTTGGCCGGGTCCGACCAGGTCACCATGTATCAATCTCGCGCTTGAGTTCTTCACTGGTGATGGTTTTGCCCTGATCGGCGGCCTCCTGGCCCTTGCGGATTTTATCCAGCACATAGAGCCGATACATGATCTCGTCCATATCGGCGTCATCGGGCAGCTTGCCGATGGTCTCCAAGGCTTCCTGTTTGGCAGGTTGCATGGTGTTTCCTCCTTCCGGTTCTTCAGGCACTGGCGGCCTGGTCGTCGAGTGATGTGAGCGTGGCCTGCATTTTGAGGATAGGGGACACCCACTAATTCCGCAATAGATGGGTGTCCTTTTATTGCTGACGGCGCCTGATTGCCGGCGATCTCCTGATTGACTATGACTATCAGGCGGCCAGCAATCGTCTCCTGGAGGGAGGACAATGGCATTACAGTCATGCCGACGGCAACATCATTGCGCGGATGAATAA
>JALVNE010000327.1 GCA_027026755.1 Sedimenticola sp.
CACTAGCGGAGTTAATCTCACTCGATTACTGCTTCGAAGTCTGTGAAGAAAGACACAGCAATTAAGAAAGTGAATATAAATATAGCGTAGCGTGTAGGTAACCTACACATTCTCCAGACCACCATGATGTGACCTAGACGTGCTGCACCCAGGCGCCATGAGATGATTTACGGAGAGAAACAATCATGTTACACAGCGACTTCGGGACCGATGCGACATTGTATATCTCAGACGAAAAGTCGTTCCTCTGGATTCAGTCCCCTGACGAGTCATCCAGATAGTGTAATCGCGATATCGGATCCTCTGAGCCAGTACCTTCTACTATGCACCCAAAACACACACACAATGGGTGCCATGTACCAGTTTCTTTCTACGTTTTAATTCACAACCACAGATATTTGGGGGAAGCATCTACGCACATTTAATCTCTACGGATAACATAATATTAAGATTTTTACACTAAACATTTTATTTTTTCAGAGAAAGGCACTTTTAGCAAAAACAAGTTAATTCCCCATATAATTAATTTCTGTGAAAATAACTAAACATGTGTATTGCTGCATCAGATTTTCCTAATATATATTGCTACAAAAATGTTAATTGGTTCATGTTTCTAATATTACTCAGAAACTTATTAACCGATAAACTGTTCTGTCGGTGGTTGTAGCTCTCACTGAATACAGTTCTAATTTTTAACGGCACAACACGATGACAAAACAATGATGGCTGCAACTCTCACAGTATTCCTGCTGCAACAGATGACATAAAGACAACACTACACTTGAGACATGAGTTTTTATTTTATATGGTTTTCTGGCCTGTAAACAAGGCAAACTGAATAAATGATCACTAACGTAAATTATGGTTGTTGTTTACATAAAAAGTGGGGCATGCTTATGTCGTGTATTCTTAACATCTGCCTAGGAAACAACAGCGAAACAAAAACATAACATGTTAAAGGAAGGTGAGAGTTAATTGTTTCTACGAGCAAGACATAATACAT
>JALVNE010000328.1 GCA_027026755.1 Sedimenticola sp.
AAACTCATGCAGGGCGCAGCGCTCGACCAGCTCCTCTACGGGCAGGGTTTTGTCATACAGGCGTTGAAACAGCTTCACTGTTTCCCGTACGGTGATGAAATCCTGCAGAGCGGTGGTCTGGAACATGATCCCCGCTTCATAGCGAAATCTGTCTCCCAGCGGGAGGCCCTGATAGATGATTTCACCGCTGGTAGCGGCGGTGATCCCCTCCAGCATCTCAACCGTGGTGGTTTTGCCGGCACCGTTGGGACCGAGCAGACCGAAACAGCTGCCACGCTCGACCGTGAAACTGACACCGCGTACCGCCTGCACATCCTTGTAGTGCTTGACCAGGTCCTGTATCTGCAGAAGGGGTGGCATCAGCGGACCGCCGGCCGTTTGGTCAACACCAGCTTGCCAGCCCCTCGGGACGTTCCAGCAGCTCTTTGATGTTTGCCTCGAGGATTTTGTAACCTACATTGCCGTACAGTTTCTGCCGCCCCTCGTTGAATATATAGGTCGGGCTGCCTTCCACCTTGAAGTCATCGCGCAGCTTGAGATCGCTGCACAGGGCGGCCATTGCGGAGCCGTCATGCAGCAGTTTCAGCAGAGAGTTGCGCGGCAGTCCCAGTTCCTCCGCCAGGGCCATCTGGCTCTCTGCGCTGCCTACATCCTTCATATCGCGGAAGAATGCCAACCGCAACTGCCAGATTGCCTGCTCGAACAGGCTGCGTCCATCGAAGGAGGTGATCGGTTCCGGACTGATCTCCCCCAGTTGCTCCAGCAGCTGTACCGCTTTCAGGAAAAGGTGGGCGCTGGCGGAGCTTTTGGGAACGTTTTTGCTCCAGATTTCCGGGGTGATCTCCACGTGAGGAAATCCTTTGCAGACCTCGACTACATGCTGTCCAAATCCGGCATATCCTCCTTTCTCTTTCCAGCCTTCGCCGATACGCTGTTCGGTGCAGCCGAAGATGGGGATGAAGTGGTAGCTGATTTGGATTTGCGGACCGAAGCGCTGTTT
>JALVNE010000329.1 GCA_027026755.1 Sedimenticola sp.
TGTGAGGGGCGTGACAACAATGTCGATAAGGTATGGATAGTGTGGCACTGATGGGAAACCAATCAGCAAACAGAGAAAACAAACGCATACCTAAGTTGGCAGAGGAATCCGTCTACTCGACCAAATCCATGTGGTGTGTTGCCAATATCAACCTATCAGGGTGATTTGACTCCGACCCCTGTGGTCACCGCTGTGGTTCTGTGGTTCACCCCGGCGCCTGTGTCGGGCTGAAGCCCGACCTAGCCCGAATGTTTCACCCGGTCGCTGGAAAAATATTCCAGCTTACTGTATTTCATGGAGAATTTTGGAATATTAGCAAAGTACAATATGTTACCGGGCATCACTGAACGCGCCCTCGCACCGGTCTCGCCGTCCATCTGCGGTATTTGCTCAATCATCAATAGCTTGGGCTATTGATTCAATCGCAAATCCGCACCTGAACGCCGATCCCGGCACGATCATCGCGTTCCCGGGTGAAACATTCGGGCTAGGGTTTCCTGCGTTCAGCATTTTTTGCATAGCAGGTGATCGACCGACAGCTTGCCCGGGCCGTGGAACACGATGAACAGCAACATGGTTCCCCACAATATATGCTGTTGCAGGCCCGCAGCGCCTTCTGCGCTGAACAGAAAACTGCCGTAGGAATACACAGCTACCGCGTTGAAAAGGAACAGGGCCAGGGAAGAAAACCGGCTGGCGATGCCCAGGGCCACCAGCACCGGCAGGCTCAGTTCTGCCGCGGTTCCTGTCCAGGCCGCCACCTGGGGAGGCAACAATGGCACATCGTATTCATACTGGAACAGCATCAGGGTGCTGTCCCAGCTCTGAATCTTCACCAGGCCGGACTTGATGAAAGCCCAGGCCACCCACAGGCGTACCGCGAGATCAAAAAGAGGCGAAATGGCGTCGAGCAGCCGCGCCGCTGCGCTATAGGGTTTGACCAGTGTCTGTAACAGGCTCATGTGTATTCCTCGTTGTTCCCGGCAAGCACCGACGTACTATTTCTTTACCTTTCCGCCAACGATTTTTTCGCAGGTGCCCTTGGGCACATAGATCCATTCGTCAGGCGCTGCGTCCTTGGTGGACTGGCCCGCGCAGGCGTGACCGGAAGTGCCGCAATCGTTCTTGCCGGCCTTGACGATGCCCATGCATTTTTCGAAGCCCGGCTTGCCGGCCATGGCAGCACCGCTGATGCCCAGGGACAGCATGGCAATAGTAACAGCGCTCGGAATGATTGATTTTTTCATGAAGATTCTCCTTGGTGGTTGTTGGGAATGCATGTTTTTCACCGGATACTGTCCGGCTTGGGTAATATGACCCGGTAGGCAGGCTTTTTGTTTCTTCAAAGCGATTTACAGATTGTTGAAAAAGTCCATGGAGGGACTTTTTCAACAGCCTGCTCAAGGGTGGAAACAGAAAGTGGCTTTCATGTGGCGCCGCTCCACGCGTTGTTTTCCGGGCAATGGGGCGGCATGGCCGTGCTGGCGGCAGGCGGAGAAGACACCGCAGCCATTGCCCGGCTGATGGAACAGCATGTTCGCTGGAAGGGGCGGCCCTGATTCAGCTGGGCGATACCGCCAGCGCCTTGTGCTGTTCCGAAATGATCTCCTGAATGCCCAGGGCGGCAAGATCCAGCATCTGGTTCATTTCCTCACGGTTGAACAATGCACCTTCCGCGGTTCCCTGTACCTCGATGAAATTTCCGGCATCGTTCATCACCACGTTCATGTCGGTTTCTGCACTGGAATCCTCGGCGTAGTCCAGGTCCAGCACCGGTGTGCCCTGGAAAATGCCCACGGACACGGATGCCACATGGTGCAGGATGGGGTTCTCCGGCAGCCGCCCGCTTTTCACCAGGCCGTCCACGGCCATGGCCATGGCAACGAAGCCCCCGGAAATGGAGGCGGTACGGGTGCCGCCATCGGCCTGGATGACATCGCAATCCAGGGTAATGGTATGTTCCCCGAGCTTTCTTAGATCCAGGGCGGCGCGCAGGGAGCGGCCGATGAGACGCTGAATCTCCATGGTTCGCCCGCCCTGCCGGCCACGCGCGGCCTCCCGGCCCATGCGGCTGTTGGTGGAGCGGGGCAGCATGCCGTACTCCGCCGTCACCCAGCCGCCCTGTTCCTTGTCCATCCAGCGCGGGACGCGTTCTTCCACGGTTGCGGTACAGATCACCCGCGTGTCGCCAAAGCTGACCAGAACCGAGCCCTCGGCATGCTTGGTGAAGTTGGTAATGAAGCTGACGGGGCGCATTTCGTCATTGGCGCGGCCACTGGGTCTCATGGCGAATTCCTCGGCTGTGGTTCAGGACGTGCGGGATTTTACCTATTCCTGGAGGTTTTGTTCTATCAGTTCGTTGAGATGGTCGATGGCGGAGAGCAGATCGTTTTCCTCTTCCTGAGAGGGAATGATGGAATGCACGCCACAGTCGCCGTAACCCAGGCGCACGCTTACCGCGCTGATGTTGTCGCTGCTGTTCACGGCATTTTGTTCGGCGGCTTCGCCCAACATCGCCAGGGCCTTGCTCAGGGGAAAGACGTTGCACAGGGTGTCCACCAGCTGTTGTTGGGGTAACTGATCCCACAGGCCATCGGAACAGAGCAGCAGGACGTCATCGGGCCGTAACTGTACAGGTGGCTCCATTGCTGGCATGGGGGCGCTGCGTATGCCGCCCACGCAGCGGGTCAGGGCGCGGTTGGATGTCGGACTGCCGTTGCTGTCCCGCTGGGGAACGCTGTGATCCGTGGACTGGAGATAGAGCTGGCCATCACGCAGCAGATAGAAACGGCTGTCACCGGCATAGCTCCAGTGGCACTGCCCCTCCTGCAGCAGGGCCATGACCACGGTGGAACGCGGGGCAATGGCCGGGCGTTGGTTCTGGCCGTAATGGTTGATGAATTCGTGGGCGCGGGCCACGCAATGATGAAAGAACAGCCTGGGCGTGGTGACGGGCAACGGGGTTCTGGCGAACAGCTGTTCACAGACGTTGAGCACGATCTGTGCCGCCACTTCTCCCTTGGGATGTCCACCCAGCCCGTCAGCCAGTACCATCAGGCAGCTGCCTTCCCTGTGGAAGATCCCGCAGCGATCCTGGTTGTTGGGCCGGTCGCCCTGCAGGGAAATGAGCGCCTGTTCCATCAGCCTGCCTTCCTTATCCTGGAGGGATCACGGTTGAGTTCCTTGAGCAGCAGGGCAGCGGACTGGATGCGTTTCTGCGGATCGACTTCCATGGCCCGGTCTATGGCTTCCAGGATATGCCGCGGGTAATGCTTGCCGAAGGCTTCCACCGCGGGCACCATGGTGTCCTTGGCATGGCGTTCGGTGGCCGTGGGAGGCGGGCGGCCTTCTATGCAGGTGCGCATGCTGGCGCCGATGGCGTAGATGTCCGTCCAGGGGCCCACCTTGCTGATGCCCCGGTACTGCTCGATGGGCGAGAAACCGGGGGTGATGACCTGGGCCTTCTTCTTGCCTTCGCTGGTCAGGTGGTACACGGCGCCGAAATCCAGCAGCAGGGGTCTGCCGCCGGGACGGATGTGGATATTGCCTGGTTTGATGTCCAAGTGCAGGTGCTGGGCGTTGTGGATCAGTTCCAGGGCATCCAGCAAAGGCGGGAATACCGTCATCAGAAACCGGGTGCTCAGCCCGCCCTTGCGCCGCTTGATGTAACGCCCCAGGTTCTTGCCCGGCTGGTAGTCCATGACCAGGTAGGCGGTATCATTGTCCAGAAAACAGTTGCGTACATTGACGATATTCGGGTGGCGCAGCATGGCCAGAGCCTTGGCCTCGAGAAAGAACAGGCGCAGGCCGCGGTAGAACTTGTCCTTGGCCTCGTCATTGGGAAATACCAGTTTGCCGTCCTTGTTACGGCTGCCGAACTTTTTTGGCATGTATTCCTTGATGGCCACCTCGTCGTGCGTGTCATCTTCTTCGCCAAGGTAAATGAGGCTGAACCCACCGCTGCCGATGAGCTTGTGTACCTTGTAATAGTCCAGCCGGGTGCCTGAAGGCAGCGGCACGCGTTTTTCCGATGACATGACCGGTCGTTTTGGTTAAGGGCACTTCAGAGTAAAGCAAAGTATCATAAAGAAACCAACTTTATGCAGGAAATTGCCGGAGTATGTGACCAATGATACGAAGTATGACCGCTTTTGCGCGGGGCAGCCTGAATTTCGATGGCGGGGAGCTGGTGTGGGAGCTGCGCTCCGTGAACCACCGGTATCTGGAGATCCAGCCACGCCTGCCCGAGGATTTTCGCCAGCTGGATGCCCCGGTGCGGGAAGCCGTGGCCCGGCGGCTGGGGCGGGGAAAAGTCGAATGCGGCCTGCGCTACCGGGCCGCGGGCGCCAACGTGGAAGCCCTGCAGGTCAACCAGCCTCTGTTGGAGCAGCTGTTCGGCGCCATGGAAAAGATACGCGCGGAGCAGCCCCGGCTGAGAGAGCCTGATATCATGCAGCTGCTCAGCTGGCCGGGCGTCACCCTGGCGAAGGCGGCGGACCTGACGCCGGTGCAGGAACAGGCCATGACACTCCTGGAAAAGACCCTGGACGATTTGGTGGCCACCCGGGAAAGGGAGGGAGCCCGCCTGGCGGCGCTCATCGAATCCCGCTGTGAGCTCCTGGAAGAACAGGTGGGCAAGGCCAGGCAGCGCATGCCGGTGGTCATCGAGGCGGTACGGGAGCGTCTGCGTACACGCCTGGCGGAAGTCTGCGACAGCCTGGATGAACAGCGCCTGGAGCAGGAGATGGCCCTGCTGGCCCAGCGCCTGGACGTGGACGAGGAAATGGACCGTCTGGCCACTCATGTTCAAGAGGTGCGGGCCGTGCTCAAGCGCGACGAACCCGTGGGCAGACGCCTGGATTTCCTCATGCAGGAGCTGAACCGGGAGGCCAATACCCTGGGTTCCAAGTCCGCGGACAGCGAAACCACGGCCATCTCCGTGGAAATGAAGGTGCTCATCGAACAGATGCGCGAACAGGTACAGAACATCGAATAGGACCTATTATGCAAGGCAATCTGTTTATCGTTTCCGCGCCATCGGGCGCGGGCAAGACCAGCCTCCTCAAGGCCCTGCTGGAGCGCGATGACAGCCTCAAGCTGTCTGTCTCCCATACCACCCGTGCTCCCCGCCCGGGGGAGGAAGACGGGGTGCATTACCATTTCGTTTCCGTGGATGAGTTCATGCGCCTGGCCGGCGAGGGCGCCTTCCTGGAGCAGGCCCAGGTGTTCGACAACTACTACGGCACCAGCCAGGCGGCAGTGCAGTCTCTCCTGGACGAAGGGCATGACGTGGTGCTGGAGATCGACTGGCAGGGCGCGCGCCAGGTGCGCAAGGCTTTTCCCCAGGCCATTTCCATCTTCATCATGCCCCCTTCGGTGGAGGCCTTGCGCCAGCGCCTGGGCAATCGCGGGCAGGATGACGAGGCCGTCATCGAAAGGCGCATGCGGGATGCCCGCAGTGAGCTTTCCCATTACGCGGAATACGACTATCTGGTGGTGAATGATGATTTCGACCTGGCCCTGGACGAGCTGCACTGCATCGTGCGCGCGGAACGCCTGAAACTGACCCGCAGCGCGGAAAGAAACGCCGCAGCCCTGCAGGAAATGCTGGATTGACTGCCGCTTTGGCAGGTCGGGCTTCAGCCCGACAACCGACCGCCGTTATGTCGGGCTGAAGCCCGGCCTACAGGTCACCGGGAATCAGGGAATACATGCAGGCATCCCTGGGCTGGCCATCCGCCCGCAGGCGGTTGCGCTGCACGCCTTCGAATTGGGCGCCCGCTTTTTCCGCCACCCGGCGGCTGGCGTCGTTGGTCGTGAGCATGACGATTTCCAGCCGGGACAAACCCAGTTGTTCGAAACCGAAGCCGGCGATGAGCCGGGTGCCTTCCGTGGCCACGCCCCGGCCCTGGGCGGATGTGCGCACCCAGTAACCGATGTTGCCCCGGCCGTTCAGGATATCCAACTGATTGATGCCCATGCCGCCCAGAATCCGGCCATCCGCCAGGGAATAAATGATGAAGCTGTATTCATCGGCGTCTTCCCAGGCCCGGGGGCGGGATTCCACCCAGCCACGGGCGTCTTCCATGGAATAGGCGGCGTGGGCCCAGGGCAAGAAAGGCCGCAGGCTGTCCAGGGACTCGCGCACGGCGTTGTAGAATGTAAGGATATCTTTACGGGTGAACTGGCGCAGTCCGATGGCGGAACCCTGGATGCGCATCTGTGATTTCTCCTTGTGGTGCAATTCTCTCTCCCGCATATGGGGATGTATGTGGTCTATATCCCCCCTCACCCTAACCCTCTCCCCGAGGGGAGAGGGGACTGTGCGGTGATTTTTTCCATCATCACGAGTGCGGGCAGTCTAGCGTTGGCAACGGTGACAATAGTAACTGGATCTCTGTCCGATGACGATATGCCGGATGGCCGCGCCGCAGGCGGGGCAGGCTTCTCCCTGGCGGCCATAGACCTTGAGTTCCTGGGCGAAATAGCCCGGCTTGCCATCGGCCTGGGTGAAGTCCTGCAAGGTGGTGCCGCCGGATTCTATGGCGCTGGCGAGAATTGTCTTCACGGCCTTGGCCAGGCGTTCGTATCTCGCCGCCGATAGGCGACCGCAGGGGCGGGTGGGCAGAATGCCGGCCTGGAACAGGGCCTCGTTGGCGTAGATGTTGCCCACGCCCACCACGGTTTTGCCATCCATGATGAACTGTTTCACCGTCACGCTCCGGTTGCGGGATTGGTCGAACAGGTAGCGGCCCGTAAAGGCCTCGGACAAAGGTTCCGGCCCCAGGCTGGCAAGCAGGGGATGCTGTTCCACTGGCTCTACGGTCCAGAGCACGGCGCCAAAACGGCGGGGGTCGCGCAGGCGCAGGCATTGCCTGCCGAACACCAGGTCGAAATGGTCGTGTTTTTCCGGCGGGGTGCCGACCGGAAGCACCCGCAGGCTGCCGGACATGCCCAGGTGCAGGATCAGGCTGCCATGACGAAAGCCCAGGAGCAGGTATTTGCCGCGCCGCTCCAGGCTGAGAAGCTTGCGGCGCCGCAGCAGTTCTGGAAGTTCATCGGGCACTGGCCAGCGCAGGCGGGGCTGACGGATGATGACGCCGCTGACGGTCTTGCCCAGCACATGGGGTCTGATGCCCCGGCGGGTGGTTTCCACTTCCGGCAGTTCAGGCATTTGGGACGCGGGCCAGCTCGTGGGTGTAGCTGTCCGTAATGAGGTGGATGGTCTTGCCCACGCGCAGGTAGCGCAGGCTGCTGGCGGGGTCCAGTATGCCGAATTCCAGGACCTGGTCATTCAGCTGCAGCCGGTAGCGGGGCGGCTTCAGGCCAAATTCCTCCAGCCGGGCCTCGTCCACGGGAAACCGGTGCAGACTGGGCAGTTCCGCGAAGTGCAGCAGCCTGTTCACCCAGTCCCTGGCTTCCACGGCCTTGCCTTCGGGTTGCCAGTACCACTGGCCGTTCTTTCTGACCAGCTCGGCCAGAGGCTCATCTCCCTTCCACAGCTGGACATGGATGATTTGTGCCGGATGAAGCCCAGTGACAGTGTGCACCTGAGCTGTGTCATGGCGGTCCAGCCAGATCCAACCAGTCAGCAGCAGAATCAGCCCGGCCAGCAGCCAGTTGGCGCGAATCACAGGGCTCATGGTTTTCTGCGCCTCCAGGTGATGAACAGGCCGGCGCCGGCCAGCAGCAGGGGCAGCCCCAGGAGGAAAAAGGCACCTGCCAGGGCTGCCCTGGCGGGGGACCAGTGCAGCTCCAGGTCCGGGGGCGTGAAGGGCGGGATGTCCATGAGCTGACGGTTGCCCGTGAGCCAGTGCACCGCCGCCAGGCCGAATTCCCGGTTGGCGCCGTTGCCGATGACGCTGTTGCTCAGGAAGTCGCCATCCCCGGCAATGAGCACCCGCTGATGGCCTTTTCCTGATTCCAGGGCCAGGGCCAGGGTGAGGGGGCCGCGCTTTTCTCCGGCGGCGGGGTCCCGGCTGATGCTGCCCTTGAGACGGCCGGTTTCGTTCCAGCTGCGCGGGCCGGTCTGCAGTACGGGGCTGGCTGTCCAGGAAACATCACCGGCCACCTCCAGAGCCTGGGCGCCGGGCATGAGAACCGGGGCGGGGAGGCTCTCCGCCACGGGGGAAGCAGCTGCCGGGCGGGCCACGGCCACGGTGGGGCTGTCAATGCCCAGGTCCGCGGCGGCGGCGTCCACCACGGTGCCGGGCAGAAAGCGCACGCCCAGGGCTTTGGCCAGCCCGGCGGGAATTTCACCATCCGCCAGCCAGAGCAGGGCGCCGCCCTGTTCGATCCAGCGGCGCAGCAGGCCGGTTTCGGCTTCGGACAGGGCGGTGGCGGGAGAAGCCAGCACCAGCAGCTGAGCATTGTCGGGAATCTGCCCTGTATCCGCCAGGTTCAGTTCACTGATGCGGTATCCCTTGTCCTTGAGCCGTTCGCCGAAACTGCCCAGGTCGAAATTCCGCTGCCCCAGCAAGGAGGCTTCGCCATGCCCCTGCAGGCCGAGAATCCATCCCCTGTGCTCGAGACTCAGGCGCGCGATGGCGCTGGTGAGCAGCTGTTCATTGGCCCGGGGGATGAGTTCCTCCCGGCCCCGGTATTGCACCAGGAGCTGCGGCGTATGCTGTATGCCCAGCTTGCGGGCCTGTTCCGGGTGCTGGCTGGGGTCGGTGAATATCAGTTCCGTGGCGGAATGCTGCTCCCGGTATTTGTCCACAAGCTCGCGGATGGCGGCCCGCTCTACGGGATGATCGGCAACGAAGGCCGTGATGCGCAGGGGGCCGTGCAGGCGCTGCAACAGGGCCTGGCTCTGCGGATGCAACTGGTTGCGGCCGCCCTGGCTCCAGTCCCACTGGATGTTGTGACCCTGGCCCAGGTAGAGGATCAGGCCCAGGGCGACCAGGGTGAGCAGGGGCAGCAGGCGGTGGCGGAGCTTCATTCGCCGCCTCCCAGGCGCCAGACTCTGTGGGTGGTCAGCCCCAGGGCAGCAGCGGTAATGGCGATGAAATAGACCAGGTCCGTGGTGCGCACCAGCCCCTGCAGGAAAGGCGCCAGGTGATCCTTGAGAGCCAACAGGCTCAGGCTGGAGGAACCGGAGGCGTCCAGCAGCCAGAGGAGGAACAGCAGCCCCCAGGCCATGGCGGCAGCGGCCAGGGGCTGTTCATTCAGGGACGAGAGCAGCAGGGTGACGGCTGCTGCCATGGCGGTGAACAGAAGCAATCCCAGAAAGGCTGCCGCCAGCCGTCCCGCGTCCAGGGCGCTGCCCAGCCCCAGGACGACGGCCATGGCCAGCAGCATGACCAGCAGGGGAAGCATGGCCAGCACCAGCCCCAGCCATTTGCCTAGCACCAGCTGATGGGTGGGCAGGGGGGAGGATAGAAGCAGCTGCATGCGGCCGCTGCGTTGTTCGTCCGCCAGGCTGCCCATGCCCAGCAGGGGAATGAGCACCAGCAGCAACAGGGAGGCGGAAGACAGGGTGGGGCTGACCACCAGGTCCGTCAGTCCCAGGGGGCTGTTGCTTCTGACCAGGTCCGGAAGGATTTTCTGATACACCTCCAGCTGGCTGAACAGCAGCCAGGCCAGCAGGAGCTGGGCCGCGGCCAGGGCGATCCAGCCGGTGAGGGTGGCATAGATGCCGCGCACTTCTCTCGTGGCGATGGTCCCGATCATGCCAGGGCCTCTGCAAGCAAGGATTGGAGGCTGTAACGGGCGGGAAGCAGGGCCTGCAATTCCCAGGAAACCATCTGTGGAACCAGGGACTCCGGGGGCACCTGGATACGGAGCAGGTACCAGCCGTCTCCCTGGTCTGTCGCCTCGATGACGCCAGAGAGAGCGGTGAGAAAGCCGGTTCCAGGTCCCGGCGGCCTGCCCAGGCGGATGCGCAGGCTGTTGCCATCTTTCAGGGACTGCTCCGCCACCTTGCGTCCCTTGCTCAACACCAGTACCCGGCTGCACAGCTGCTCCATGTCTTCCAGAATGTGACTGGCCAGCAGGATGGCGCGGGTGGGCGCTATCTGGCCCAGGAAATCCCGCAGCTCCTGAGCCTGGGCCGGATCCAGACCGGCGGTGGGTTCATCCAGGATGAGTATATCCGGATCATGGATGAGCGCCTGGGCGATGGCGGTGCGCTGCGCCATGCCCCGGGACAACCGGTTGCACAGGCGGCGTTGAAAATTGCCGAGATCCAGTTGTTTCATCATCTTGTTCCGCCCCTGGGAAAGGGCCTTGCCCCGAAGTCCACGCAAACGTCCGGCAAAATCGAGGTTTTCCTCAACCGTGAGTTGGGGGTACAGCGGCGCCTTTTCCGGCAACAGGCCGATATGCCGGCGCATGGCTGGTGAGGCATGCAGGTTCTTTCCCAGTATGCGCACCTTTCCCCGGCTGGGTGCCAGGGAACCACTGAGCAGGGACAAGGCGGTGGATTTTCCCGCGCCGTTCACCCCCAGCAGACCGACGATTTCACCCCGTTCCAGGTGCAGGTCGAAATCTGCCAGACGGGTGCTGCCCTGGTCGGATCTGCTCAGGCGGGAAGCTTCTAACAAGGGTGTGTCCATAGCCGTGAATGATACTGCCTGCGGTGCTGAACTGCATGCAAAGATGAGGGCGCCTGGAGCCTGGTGTGGAAATCATTTTCCAGGACTGGGTGGCATCGCTTCATGACCGTAGGTCGAGCTTCAGCCCGACAAGAGCCCTGGAACGGAGAAATACCGGGCTGAAGTCTGGCCTGGCCCACCTGTCTCAGCAGAAAGCTCCAAAGCCCATGAATATCAACGGTAATCAATGGCTTGCTGTAAACAAGCTGTCACCACCCTCCTGATATCAAGGCTTCCCCAGGGGGGAAAGAGAAAACGAGTTCACAATTCAAGTATGGGGCGGCATCGCCTGCAGGTTATTACCGGAAAAACTGGCATAATGCGAAAATTTGCGTGGGTCAATGAAACTGCTATGCTTGATTTGGGCATGATAGACATTCCTCCGTTGATTGCTTTTGATTCCAGTGGCATTTCTGCCCCGGGGGTTGAAGGGCAGGGTGTCGAGCTGGTGGGGTATCCACCCAAAACGAGGACATGAGCGGCGTGAAACATATAGCATCATCTGATCGTAGGCATGAACT
The DNA here is from genome assembly GCA_027026755.1 of Sedimenticola sp. Classification (GTDB taxonomy): domain Bacteria; phylum Pseudomonadota; class Gammaproteobacteria; order Chromatiales; family Chromatiaceae; genus Thiolapillus. The sequence goes on from JALVNE010000329.1 coordinate 11,117, forward strand.
TCCTCGTCAGAAGAACGGCAACGTGACCTCTATAGTCTCAGCCGACGAACAGTTTGTTGTCATTGTCGATGACCAGGCTACTGGAAGAACCATACTGGAAAGCATCATTTCTGCCATTTCCCCCAGTATTTCCTGCAAAGTGTTTGCCAAGGCGGACGAAGCTTTGGCTTGCTGCAGGACCCGCATGCCCGACCTGCTGGTTACCGACTACAAGATGCCGGGCATGAATGGCGTGGAACTGGTGCAGGCCGTGCGTGCACTTCCTGATGGCAAGGACGTCCCCATTGTCGTGGTGACCGTGGTGAATGACCGCAAGGTGCGTTACGAGTCCCTGGAAGCAGGCGCCACGGATTTTCTATCCCGGCCCTTCGATCATTACGAATGCCAGGCACGTTGCCGTAATCTCCTGCTTCTGCATCAACACCAGAAGGAAGCCGCCGACCGCGCGCTCATGCTCCAGGGGCTGGTGTCCAAGGCCACCAAGGAAGCCGTGGCCAGAGAGCTGGAAACCCTCATGTGTCTGGCAAAGGCAGGTGAATACCGTGACGAGGGTACGGGCAACCACGTATTCCGTATGGCCAGGTATTCCTACGAGATTGCCCGGGGCCTTGGCCTCGATGACGCTCACTGTGACCTCATCAAGAAGGCATCACCCCTGCATGACATCGGTAAGATTGGCATTCCCGACGCCATACTGCTGAAACCGGGAAAGCTCAATCAGGAAGAGCGATTGGTCATGCAGACCCATACGGTCATCGGCCATGATATCCTCAAGGGAAGCTCCTCCGCCCATCTCTCCATGGCCGCCAGTATTGCGCTGCATCATCACGAGCGCTATGACGGCAAAGGTTATCCCAATGGCCTGAAAGGCGAGGAGATTCCCATCGAGGCCCGGATCGTCGCGGTTGCCGACACCCTGGATGCCCTGGTAACCGTCAGGCCCTACAAGGACGCGTGGCCGCGAGACAAGGCACTGGCCTACCTTCGGGAGCATGCGGGTACGCATTTCGATCCGGACTGTGTCGATGCCCTGTTCGCCAGGGAGGAGCAAGTGCGGAGGATTTACCAGGAGTTGCCTGACAAGCTCCAGGAGCGATCCTGGTAAAACTTCGTTTTCACTCTACCCACGGGACGGGACCGCTATAACATCGACAATATCCCAGCTTCGCAAGGTTTTTCTGTACCAACTCCTCTAGCTGTGCCATAAATAGCATCATGGCGGTTGGGTGTGCCTGATCTTGAGCCCGGAAAACCGCCCAGGTTCTTTTTCCTGGGAATAGGTCATGAAAATTTCTCTTGATCCGCGGACAGGACAGGAAGCTGTGCCGCCATCGACTTGAGATTCTCAACCAAAGACAGGAGAAATGCCATGGCGATTCAGAAACTTCATCTCGATCACGACCTCAATGCGGATTACAACTGGGCGTATGACAACCTGGTTTGTGAATATGACCCGGCCAACAAGGTCATGCAGTTCAATATGAACACGCAACCCCGTCCCAATTTCACCCCCGCGTTGATGCGCGATATTCGCAGCTTCCAGGAGTCTGTCATTCAGGTTTGCGAACAGCACCGGGAGCAGGGCGAGGCGTCTCCCTTCAAATATCTGGTCCTTGGATCTGCCATTCCCGGGGTGTACAGCCTGGGAGGTGATCTCGCTTTTTTCCTCGATTGCATCCGGGGTAACAAGCGGCAGGTACTGGAGAACTACGCCAGCCTGTGCATCGACGTGCTCTATGACAACTATGTCAATCTGGGGCAGGATTTGCGTACGGTAGCCCTGATCGAGGGGGATGCCTTGGGTGCGGCTTTCGAGGCTGCCTTGTCGTGCGACGTCATCATTGCTGAAAAGGGCGTGAAAATCGGCTTCCCCGAGGTTGTGTTCAATATGTTCCCCGGTATGGGCGCCTATTCCTTCCTGTCCCGGAGAATTGCCCCAGCCCTGGTGGAGCGTATGATCAATACCGGCAGGATGTACACTTCCGACGAACTCTACGAGATGGGCGTTATCGATGTGCTGACTGAACCGGGAGAAGCCAAAGTGGCCTTGCGTCAGTTCGTGCGCAAGCACGACCGCTCCGCCATGACCCGTAACGCCGTACTTGCCATGCGTGAAGAAGTGTTTCCCCTGACTCGCGATGAACTCGATCGCATCGTCGGCTTGTGGGTGGATTCCGCCATGGCTCTGCCGGAGCGTGACCAGCGTATGATGGAACGTCTTGTGAAGGCGCAGTCCAAAAAAATGGACGCGGCATGAGTTTCCAGCGAACCTGATCCGGCGCCCGGGGGCGCCGGGTCAGGATATCTTGGGAAATTCACAAACGGAAGACGAGGAAGTGACCCCAGGGTCATTCAGGGCGGCCTGTACCTTGCGCAGTTGCTTTTTCACGCCTTCGACCATTTCCTGTCCTTTTTCCCGCAATAATTTGTTGTCCCCATGAGAGATGTCGGCGCATTGCTGGAAAAGGGCTTCTGCGCCTATTCCACCGGCGGAACCCTGTAAGGCATGTGCGGCGTCTCTGAGCTTGTCGAAGTCCTGTAATGGCAGGGCGTCTTCCATGACGGCTATGGATTGTTTCGCGTCGGTATAGAAATGTTCCAGCAGTGTATTGAAGAAATTTTCGTCCTGCTGAAGGGACATGAGGGCATGAATGGCTTCCATGTTGATGACGGGTAAGGGGGCTTCGGGCAATGGGAGAGACTCCACATTGCTGACGTGCTCCATGTGCTCTTTCAGGGTGATGACGCTTGACTGTCCCTCGGTCAGATCGTCTATGGTCTGTAACAGTTTCTTTTTGTCCACAGGTTTGAGCAGGAAGGAATCAGCGCCAGCTTCCTCGCATTCAAGCCGCGCTTCGCTGCGGTCATTGGCGGACAGAACGATGAAAGGCAGATGTGCCTCAGTGCCATGTTCAGTATATCTGTAGGCCTGTATCACCTCCGGTCCACTCATATTGGGCATCTGCATGTCGATGACGACAATGTCGAAGCTTTCCTCGAACAGCCTGTCCAGGGCCTTCTCACCACTGGATTCCTGCACCACTTCATGGCCGGCATTGCGGAGAATGGTGGATATCAACAACTGGATGGTATTGTTGTCGTCCACCAACAGGATGCGGCGGGCAGCGGCGATCCTGTTTTCCCGGTCTTCCGGCTTTCCTGATGCCGGGAAGTCAGCCATGTTCAGCAGCTCGTGGAGCGTGCGGTAAAGACTGGTACTGTCGCTGTGGCTCACCACCGCGTCGAAGCAGCTGTCACCAGGCGCGTCCCCCTGCCGCTTGCCCGTCACCAGCACCGTGGGGATGAAACTCAGGGCCGGATCACTCCGCTTGGTGAGGCCAAACTGTTCGGCCGTGATCTCCAGGCCCTTTTCGTCCACGATGAGCAGTTGGTAATTTTGAAAAGACTGGTCGCCGGCCTTGATTTGTATGAAGGCATCCAGGGCCTTGGCGGCGGTTTCAACGCCACATCCCCAGCGCTCCAGGACCTGGCGGTAGTGGGAACGGAAGATTTTGTTGGAGGAGATGACCAGGGCATGGATGCCTTCAAAGCTCCGCGGGCGTCTGACATTGCTGTCGTCGGGAACGACTTCCAGGGGCACTTCGAACAGGAAGGTGGAGCCGCTGCCCTCAATGCTTTGTTTCAGCCAGAGCCTGCCATCCATAAGCTCGGCAAGCTGTTTGGATATGGCCATTCCCAAGCCGCTGCCGCCGTAACGGCGGGTGGTGGTATTGTCAGCCTGTTCAAAGATCTCAAATATGCTTTCCCGCTTGTCCTGGGGAATGCCTATGCCCGTGTCTTGAACTTCGAATTGCAGGGTGGCCCGCCTGTCTTCCAGCCTGGCCAGGCGCACCCGCAAGGTGATCTCGCCCTGCTTGGTGAATTTCACCGCATTGCTCAGGAGGTTGGTCAATATCTGCTGAATACGCAGGCGATCTCCTTTCAACAGGCTGGGAATCTGGGCTTGAACCTCCGTTCTGAAATGCAACTGTTTGGCCTGGGCCAGGGGACGGTACATGAGAGAAACATTGTTGAGCAGTTCATGAATATCCAGGTCTTCAGCGGCCAGTTTCAGCTTGCCGGCCTCGATCCTGGAAATATCCAGGGTGTCGTTCAACAGGTGCAACAGGTTCTTGGCCGAGTAGTTGATGGTTTCTATCTGCTGCTGATACTTGTTCTCCAGCTGTTCCTCCAGTAAGAGTTCAGCCATGCCGATGATTCCCGTGAGGGGGGTGCGGATCTCATGGCTCATGTTGGCCAGAAACTGGGATTTTGCCTTGTTGGCCATTTCCGCTTCTTTCTTGGCCTGTTCGATTTTGCGCAGGAGGTGGGAAGCAAACAAGGGTATGACCAGAACCGCCACCAGATAGGAAAGTGCAATAGGGCCATGCTGGTTCCAGAAAGGGCTGTATTTCCAAAGGGCTACCAGCCCCAGGGCAGAATAAGTGGTTCCCAAAAGCAGATAGATCTGTCCGAACCGCACGCCAAACCCGATGCTGACCCAAAGGATGATGACAAAAAAAGGCGCACTGCCTTCCCCATAGAGATGCATGCAATAGAGGGTGATGCCGATATCCGAAATCAGGGTTATCAGCTTGCGTGTGGTCGAGGTGTTTGGCCAGAGCCAGAAACTGGCGATGAGGAACAGGGAATAGACAAGGTAGCCACCCACCAGGGAAATGACGGTTACCTGGGTACTGTTCCCATCGGCAGTGGTGCCAAACAGTAGCAGGTAGCCCAGGACGATGAGGGTGATGCTCACCCGCACCACGGCCTGCGACCATTCCTGCTTGGCATGCTTTTCTGTCAGTCGAGGGCGCCAGCTCCGCGTCTGAACGCTATCCGTTTCGTTTCCCATAACATATCAACCTGGCAACCAAATAGTCGCCCTCCGCTGCCCTGCCTGCACGGGTGGCAAGCATCGACGCGCCGCTGTAGCCACTCTACCGCAAGCATTGATAATGCGGTCCACCCGCGCAGACAGCTATGTCAGGCGCGTTTTTCGCAACGCAACGCGCCTGTCATGGCGGTTCGCTCCTGCCACCGTTTCCCTAACACCCAGGGCATCAATATCCACGTCGGGAGGATGATGTACCTTGTCACTCTGTCAAATGTCGCGAATTTTCCAAAAGAACTCGCCTCCAAGTATAGATTCATACAGACAATCCAGCAAAACATCAATAGATGGTTTGTGAGGCCTGTTTCATCAGATAGTACTTTTTCCAAAGGGAGGATCTCGTAAAAGCCCTTCCCTGGGCTTTTCAGGACTCGGAATCGGAAGGAAAGGTTTTCCAGATCCCGTGAATGGGGGGCAGTTAACTATTGTGACGATCGTACTATAATTTTGGATACATAATTCATTGATTTATAAAGATATGCAAAATTATTCTGGATTTATGCTGTCAGGGCTGTCAGTATTGGCTCTTGCAGCGAAGCGAATGCAGGCCACTATCTGGCAGTTTTGCTCAGAACAGGTGGTGACCCCCTATGTTTTGGAACGCGGAATGCCGAAAAGCCAGGGCTTGCCAAAGAAAATGACGGAAACACTATGACAGAAATCAACGATATCGATCCCCAGGAAACCCAGGAATGGCTGGAAGCCCTCGAGGCCGTACTGGAAAACGAAGGCCCAGAGCGCGCCCACTACCTTCTGGAACAGCTCATAGAAAAGGCCCGGCTCTCGGGCGCCTATCTACCCTACAAGGCGACGACAGCCTACCTGAACACTATTCCGCCTTCGAAGCAGCCGCCCTTTCCCGGAAACCGGGCCATGGAACGGCGCATCCGTTCCTTCATTCGCTGGAACGCCATGGCCATGGTGGTGCAGGCCAACCGCAAGGAGCCGGAGCTGGGCGGGCACATCGCCAGTTTCGCCTCCAGCGCCACCCTTTTCGATGTGGGCTTCAACCATTTCTTCCGGGGCAGCAATGAGGAACACGAAGGCGACCTGGTTTTCTTCCAGGGCCATTCCGCTCCTGGCATCTATGCCCGTGCCTTCCTCGAGGGGCGCATCACCGAGGATCAGCTCAACAAGTTCCGTCAGGAGTCCGGTGGCGACGGCTTGTCTTCCTACCCCCATCCCTGGCTGATGCCCAACTTCTGGCAGTTCCCCACGGTGTCCATGGGACTCGGCCCCCTGATGGCCATATACCAGGCGCGCTTCATGCGTTACATGCACGACCGGGGTCTGGCGGACATGGATCATCGTAAGGTCTGGGCCTTCATGGGGGATGGCGAGATGGATGAACCGGAGTCTCTGGGCGCCATTTCCCTGGCTTCCCGGGAGCGCCTGGACAACCTGGTGTTCGTCATCAACTGCAATCTGCAGCGGCTGGACGGCCCGGTGCGCGGCAACGGCAAGATTATCCAGGAGCTGGAAGCCGTGTTCCGCGGTGCGGGCTGGAATGTCATCAAGGTGGTCTGGGGTGGTTACTGGGACCCCCTGCTGGCCCGGGACAAGAAAGGGCTGCTGCGCAAGCGCATGGAAGAAGCCGTGGACGGCGATTACCAGGCCTACAAGGCCAAGGGCGGCGCTTACACCCGGGAGCATTTCTTTGGCAAATATCCCGAGCTGCTGGAGATGGTGGCCAACATGAGCGACGAGGACATTTGGCGCCTGAACCGGGGCGGGCACGATCCCATCAAGGTCTATGCCGCCTACAAGGCCGCCATGGAGCACCGGGGTCAACCCACGGTCATCCTGGCCAAGACGGTGAAAGGCTATGGCATGGGCGAGGCCGGCGAGGGCCAGAACATCACCCACTCCCAGAAGAAGATGGGCGAGGCCGCCCTGCGTCACTTCCGTGACCGCTTCAACATTCCTATTCCCGAGGATCAGCTGGCCTCCGCGCCCTATTTCAAGCCGGCGGAAGACAGCGAGGAGATGAAATATCTTCACGAGCGCCGTCAGGCCCTGGGCGGCTACCTGCCTTCCCGCCGTGCCGAAGCCCGTCCCCTGGACGTGCCGCCGCTGGACGCTTTCCAGGCCCTGCTGGAAGGCAGTGGAGAGCGCGAGATGTCCACCACCATGGCCTATGTGCGTTTCCTCACCAGCCTGTTGCGCGACAAGAAGGTGGGCCAGCATGTGGTGCCCATCGTGCCCGACGAGGCGCGCACCTTTGGCATGGAAGGCATGTTCCGCCAGCTGGGCATCTATTCCCACGTGGGCCAGCTCTATACGCCCATGGACGCGGATCAGGTCATGTACTACCGCGAGGATGTGAAAGGCCAGATTCTCCAGGAAGGCATCAACGAGGCTGGCGCCATGTCCTCCTGGATTGCCGCCGCCACCTCCTATTCCAATCATGGCGTGCCCATGATTCCTTTCTACGTGTATTACTCCATGTTCGGCTTCCAGCGGGTAGGGGATCTGGCCTGGGCGGCCGGGGACATGCAGGCGCGGGGCTTCCTCATGGGCGGCACGGCAGGCCGCACCACTTTGTCCGGCGAGGGACTGCAACACCAGGATGGCCACAGCCATCTGGCTTCCGCCAGCATACCCAACTGCCGCAGCTATGACCCCACCTTCGCCTACGAACTGGCGGTGATCCTGCAGGATGGCTTGCGGCGCATGTATGCCGAGCAGGAAAACGTCTTCTACTACGTCACCATCATGAACGAGAACTATGTGCATCCGCCCATGCCTGAAGGCGCCGAGGAAGGCATCATCAAAGGCATGTATTTGTTCAAGGCCGGCTCGCGCAAGAAGAAGCGGGTGCAGCTCATGGGTTCGGGCACCATCCTGCGCGAAGTCATTGCCGCGGCCAAGCTGCTGGAAAAGGACTGGAAGATTGCCGCCGACGTGTGGAGCGTCACCAGCTTCACCGAGCTGGCCCGGGACGGCATGGATTGCCAACGCTGGAACCGCCTGCATCCCATGGAGAAGCCCCGCGTTCCCTATGTGACCCAGCAGCTCGATGGCGCTGTGGGGCCGGTGGTGGCGTCCACCGACTATGTGCGCATGTTTGCCGACCAGATCCGTCCCTACCTGGACGGGCGTGGCTGCATCACCCTGGGCACGGACGGTTTTGGCCGCTCCGACCTGCGCCGCCGTTTGCGCGAGTTCTTCGAGGTCAACCGCTATCATGTGGTGGTGGCCGCCCTCAAGGCCCTGGCCGATGAAGGCACAGTGGATGCGGATCTGGTGGCCCAGGCCATCAAGGCCTACAAGATCGATCCCGAGAAACCCAATCCGACCAAGGTGTGAGGAGCAATCTCATGGCGAATCTGAAAGAAATCACCCTGCCGGATATCGGCGACTTCAAGGATGTGGAAGTCATCGAGGTGCTGGTTTCCGCCGGCGATACCATCAGCGCTGACGACTCCCTCATCACCCTGGAGAGCGACAAGGCGTCCATGGAGATTCCTTCTCCTTCGGCGGGGGTCATCAAGGAAGTGAAGGTGCAGGTAGGGGACACCATCAACCAGGGCGACCTGCTGGTGATCCTCGACGAGGAAACCGCGCCCGAGGAAACCGCCCCCGTGGCGCCGCCCAAGCCCGTGGACAGCGCTCCCCATCCGCCGCCGCCCGCCCCTGGCGAGAAGAAGGCCAAGCCTCTGCCCGTGGCGCCCACCCAGGATGACATGCCCAGCCGCAAGGCCCATGCCAGCCCGGCGGTGCGCCGCTTTGCCCGGGAGCTGGGCGTGGATCTCGGCCAGGTCAAGGGCACGGCCCCCAAGGGACGCATCACCAAGGAAGACGTGCAGAATTTTGTCAAGTCCTCCCTGGCGGGGGGCGGAGCGGCCACGGCCGCAGCCGGCGGCTCCCTGGCTCTGCCATCCATGCCTGCCGTGGATTTTTCCAAGTTCGGCGAAACCGAGGAAGTGGAGCTGGGCCGCATCAAGAAAATCAGCGGGGCTCATCTGCATCGCAGCTGGATCACCGTGCCCCATGTCACCCAGTTCGACGAAGCCGACATCACGGAACTGGAGGCCTTCCGCAAGGCGCAGAAAGACGAGGCCCTGAAGCAGGACGTGCGCCTGACCTTCATGCCTTTCCTCATGAAAGCCTGTGAGGCGGCATTGCGCGAGTTTCCCGAGGTGAATGCTTCTCTCTCCCCCGATGGTGACAAGCTCATCCTGAAGAAATATGTGCACATCGGCGTGGCCGTGGACACCCCCAACGGCCTGGTGGTGCCCGTGATCCGCGACGTGGACCGCAAGGGTGTGTACGACCTGGCCCGGGAACTCATGGAGATCAGCGCCAAGGCCCGGGAAGGCAAGCTGGGCCCCGCCGACATGCAGGGCGGCTGCTTTACCATCTCCAGCCTGGGCGGCATCGGCGGCACCCAGTTCACGCCTATTGTAAATGCGCCGGAAGTTGCCATACTGGGCGTGTCCCGGGCGGCCATGAAACCCGTGTGGAACGGAAAGAAATTCGAGCCGCGCCTGGTCATGCCTTTCAGCCTGTCCTATGACCACCGGGTCATCGACGGCGCCCAGGGCGTACGCTTCACCACCTACCTGGCGGGCCTGCTGTCGGATATCCGCCGGCTCGTGCTTTGACTGCAACCACAGGTGTTCAACAGATGAGCAAAACGATCGAAGTCACCCTGCCCGATATCGGCGATTTTTCCGACGTCGAGGTCATCGAAGTGCTGGTGAATGCCGGCGACCGCATCGACAAGGAAGACTCCATTATTACCCTGGAGAGTGACAAGGCTTCCATGGAGATCCCCAGCCCGGAGAACGGACTGGTGAAAGAAGTGAAAGTGGCCGTGGGCGACCGCATCTCCCAGGGCAGCCTGTTGTTGCTGCTGGAAACTGAAAGCGAAGAAAGCGCGGCTCCGGAAGTACAGGAAACGCCTGCCGCGCCGCCAGCCGCCGAGAAGGAACCGCCTGTGCGCCACGCGGGCAGCGCGCCCCATGCCGCTGTGGAAGGGGTGGCGGACATTCGCTGCCAGGTGCTGGTGCTGGGCGCCGGCCCCGGCGGTTATTCCGCCGCCTTCCGTGCCGCCGACCTGGGCATGAGCGTAGTGCTGGTGGAGAAATACGCCGATCTGGGCGGCGTTTGTCTGAACGTGGGCTGTATTCCCTCCAAGGCTCTGCTGCACACTGTTGACATCATCAATGAGGCGGCGGAACTGGAGGCCATGGGAGTGAGCTTCGGCAAGCCGAAGATCGACCTGGACAAGCTGCGTGCGGGCAAGGACAAGGTAGTGAAGAAACTCACCGGCGGCCTGGCCCAGATGGCCAAGATGCGCAAGGTGCAGGTCATCCAGGGCTGGGGGCAGTTCGCCAGCCCCAGAACCCTGTCCGTGGAAACCGATGGCCAGACCACCCTCATCGAGTTCGATCACTGCATCATTGCCTGCGGCTCGTCCGCGGTGCAGATTCCCGGTTTCCCCAACGACGACCCCCGCCTCATCGATTCCACCGGCGCCCTGGCCCTGGAAGACATCCCCAAGAAGATGCTCATCATCGGCGGCGGCATCATCGGCCTGGAGATGGCCACGGTATATTCCACCCTGGGCAGCCAGGTGGATATCGTGGAACTGCAGGACGGCCTGATTCCCGGCTGCGACCGGGATCTGGTCAAGCCCCTGCAGAAACGTCTGGCCAAGCAGGTCAATGACATCATGCTCAAGACCAGCGTGGAAGGCATCAAGGCCCTGAAGTCGGGGTTGAAGGTCAGTTTTGCCGGAGACAATGCCCCGGAAGACCGTACCTATGACAAAGTGCTGGTGGCCGTGGGCCGCCGTCCCAATGGCCATCTCATCAATGCTGAAGCGGCGGGCGTGGAAGTGGACCAGCGCGGTTTCATCCCCGTGGACGCGCATATGCGCACCAATGTGCCGCATATCTTTGCCATCGGCGACGTGGTGGGCAATCCCATGCTGGCCCACAAGGCCACCCATGAAGCCCATGTGGCGGCGGAAGTCATTGCCGGTCTGCCTGCCATGTTCGATCCCCTGACCATTCCTTCTGTGGCCTACACGGATCCCGAAGTGGCCTGGATGGGGCTGACGGAAACCGAGGCGAAAGAACAGGGCATCAAGTACGAGAAATCCGTGTTCCCCTGGGCCGCCTCCGGCCGGGCCATTGGCGTGGGCCGGGACGAGGGCATGACCAAGCTGCTGTTCGATCCCGATACCAAGCGCATTCTTGGGGCAGGCATCGTGGGCGTGAACGCCGGAGAACTCATCGGCGAAACCGTGCTGGCCCTGGAAATGGGTGCCGACGCCGAGGACATCGGCCTGACCATCCATCCCCATCCTACTCTCAACGAGAGCATTGGCCTGGCGGCGGAAGCCGCCGAGGGAAGCTGCACGGACCTGCCCCCACAGCGCAAGTGAAATGCAGCTTCAGGGACAGAAACTGGAAGGGTACCTGGTGCGCTGGAATGATGACAGAGGGTTTGGCTTCATTCAGGTTGCTGGGCAGCAGCGGGATGTATTTCTGCATATCTCCCAGCTAGGGAGGCTCCCCCGGCGCCCTGAGGTTGGAGACACAGTGGATTTCGAGCTGGGCATGGATGGGCAGGGGCGGCTGCGGGCGGAGCGCGCCAGTATCCAGGGATTGGCGAAAGTGAATCCCGGTTTATCTTCCCGGCCTGGACGCAAACGCAGTTATGAAATCCAGGGGCGGAAACTGGGCATCTTTGCCTGGCTGTTGCTGCTGGCGCCTGCGGCTTTTTCCTTCTGGGTGCTGTACCAGGATCACAACATTCTTCCTTTGCTGATTTACCTGTTCATGAGCTTGTTCACTTTCATCGCTTATGCGATGGACAAGAAAAAGGCCATTGACCAGGCATGGCGAACGCCAGAGAGTTCCCTGCATTTCATGGAATTGCTGGGTGGCTGGCCCGGGGCATTTCTTGCCCAATACAAAATACGCCACAAGAGCCGAAAAGAAAGTTATCAGGTGATTTTCTGGCTCATCGTCTTTCTGCACCTGGCCCTGTGGCTGGACTATCTGCTGTTTGCCGGGCGCTGGATGTGGCATCCCGCCGCCGGTTTGGCGGAGGCTTTCTTCCGGTGAGCCGGGAAGGGGTCGGAGTCAAATCAGGGCGATATCGCGAAATATCAGCATCTCGATGTGATTTTACTCCGACCCCTTCAAACCACCTCCTGTGGCTGTGTTGAAACTCTACTATCGCGAATTCGGTGAACAACATTCGGGAACGCCGCTGCTCCTGCTCCATGGCCTCCTCGGCTCTCTGGTGAACTGGCAGCGCATCGCCAGAAGCCTGGGTGAGCGCTACCGGGTCATGGTGCCTGATCTGCGCAATCATGGCCGCTCACCTCATGATCCGGATGTGTCCTATCCCGCCCTGGCCGCTGACGTATTGGAACTCATGGATGACCAGGGGATAGAACAGGCCGTGCTCGTGGGTCACAGCATGGGCGGCAAGACCGCCATGAGCCTGGCCCTGGAGCATCCCGGCAGGGTGGAGCGCCTGGTGGTGGTCGATATCGCTCCGGTCACCTATGAAGGCCGGCTGGCACAGCTACTGGATGCGCTTCTGGCGCTGCCTCTGGATGAACTGGAAAACCGCCGCCACGCCGATGAACTCCTGGCCCGGCAGGTGGCGGACAAGGCGGTGCGCGACCACATGCTGCAGAACCTGCAGCGCACGGACACAGGCTGGCGCTGGCGCAACAACCTGCGTGCCCTGCGTGATGGTCTGGACAGCATCAGCGCTTTTCCCGAATATGCCCAGGGTCTGAGCTACGAGGGGCCGGTCTGTTTTATCAGGGGAGAGCTGTCCGATTACATCAGGCCGGAACATGAAGGGCGGATTCGGCAGCTTTTCCCCCGGGCAGAGATCATCCCGATTCCCGGTGCCGGGCACTGGGTTTATGCCGAGCAACCCGGGATTTTTCTGGAAAGGCTGGAAGCTTGTTTGGGGCAGGTTATCTGAAAGCCTTTGTCTCCCGGCTGGTCTGTTATGTGTAATAAAGCAATATAAATAAAATGAGTCGATCATATTATTCAGCTACATTAGAGAAATTTCAGAATGATCAAGATGACTTGATCCTTGGTGAATTAACTCGGAATCATCAATTTGCACTTGAGGATTTACAGAGAAATGCGTGGATGTATCAAATCCATATACTAAAAAGTACACTAACAGAATTGCCGGGCTGCTACCTGGCATTTGAGTATGCGATTCCAAGAATGGGAAGGCGTGTAGATGTTGTTATCCTTTATCAAGGTGTGGTTTTTGTTCTTGAATTTAAAGTTGGTGAAAAGAATTTTACCAGATCTGCTATAGAACAAAGCTTAGACTATGCGGTAGACTTAAAAAACTTCCATGAGCAGAGCCACTGTCGAGCCATTGTTCCAATTGTTGTTGCAACAGAAGCATCTAATTATGAACCAGAAATTAAATCGTACCCAGATCGTGTCTTCGCACCTATAAGGTCAAACAAAAATAATTTTATATCACATATAAATTTAGTCTCATCTAAAATACATGAAAATAGATATTTAGATCCCGTTCAGTGGATTGAATCGATATACAAGCCAACGCCAACTATCATTGAAGCGGCTCAGGCGTTATATAAAGGCCATAATGTCAAAGAAATATCTAGGTCAGATTCAGGTGCTATTAATCTTGCGGCGACTTCAGACACGGTAAATGAAATCATAAATTCATCCAAGGAAAATAATAGGAAATCTATTTGCTTTATTACTGGGGTTCCCGGTGCCGGAAAAACGCTAGCAGGCCTCAACGTTGCTAACCAACGCCACAATGTTGATGAAGGTGAGCACGCGGTATTTCTATCCGGTAATGGTCCCCTTGTTGAAGTGCTACAAGAAGCGCTGGCTAGAAATGAAGTGGCAGAAAAAAAAGGAACAACTCAGCAAATAACCAAAAGCCAGGCTTTAACAAAAACGAAAGCATTCATTCAGAATATTCACCATTTTAGAGATGATGCACTTCAAAATCATACCCCTCCTATAGAGCATGTTGTGGTGTTTGATGAGGCGCAACGTGCATGGACTTTAGAGCAAACAAGATCTTTTATGGCTCGCAAAAAAGGAATTCAAGATTTTGATATGTCTGAGCCGGAATTTCTTATTAGCGTGTTAGATCGCCATAGCGATTGGGCAACAATTATTTGCCTAGTTGGTGGTGGCCAGGAAATAAATACTGGCGAAGCTGGTTTGCCAGAATGGTTTTCGGCTATTCAGAGAGATTATCCGCATTGGGATGTTTATGTTTCAAGGAAACTCACGGATTATGAGTACACAAACGGCGAAAATATATACTCGTCATTGACTGATAACCAGTTGACGATAAGAGATGAGCTTCATTTATCGGTATCCGTTAGATCTTATCGATCAGAAAAGCTTGCTGCTTTCGTCAAGAGTTTTCTAGATGGCAATGCTCTAGAGGCTAACACAATATATGCGCAACTGAAGGATGACTATCCTATTGTGGTAACTCGAAACATTGATAATGCGAAAAACTGGTTGAGGTCAAAGGCTCGTGGTGGTGAAGGGCTTGGTATTATAGCTTCATCAGGTGCGTATAGGCTAAGGCCCTATGGTATACATGTGAAATCCACTATTGATCCTAAAATATGGTTTTTGAATGATAAAAGTGATGTTCGTTCGTCTGGATTTCTTGAAGACGTTGCAACTGAATTTGATATCCAAGGACTTGAGCTCGATTGGACTTGTGTGGCATGGGACGCAAATTTAAGAAAACTTGGTGACTGCTGGGAATATAAGAGCTTTCGCGGTACTGAATGGCAGAATGTAAATGACGAAATTAGAAAGCGGTATTTATTAAATACCTACCGTGTTTTGTTGACAAGAGCAAGACAAGGCATGGTTATATTCGTGCCAGAAGGTGATAAATCAGATAGGACTAGAAAGCCCGATTTCTATGATCCAATCTTTCAGTATTTTGTGGAGTGTGGTGTGGCATGTATATAAGAGCACATAGCAAGGTACCATCTGGACGGTAATTCTGCAGCGCTACATTGCCGCCGATGAGTTTTATCGATAGACTTCTGCCATTCATCTCATCATCCGGAACTCCCATGCGCATCGTATCCTTCAATGTCAACGGCGTCCGCGCCCGTCCTCATCAACTCAAGGCTCTGGTGGAGCAGTACCAGCCGGACATCATCGGCCTGCAGGAAACCAAGGTGCAGGACAGCGAGTTTCCCCGGGAGATGATCGAGGACCTGGGCTACCACGTGGATTTCCATGGGCAGAAGGGACATTATGGCGTGGCCCTCATGTCCCGGCGGCCCGCCCTGGAAATCATACGCGGCCTGCCGGGCGATGGCGAAGACAGTCAGAAGCGGCTTATTACCGGCATCTACAAAACGCCTGGTGGTGAGGAGATTACCGTGATCAACGGCTATTTTCCCCAGGGGGAAAGCCGGGAGCATCCGGTGAAGTTCCCTGCCAAGCGCAAGTTCTACGCAGACCTCACCGCCTGGCTGAACCAGGATTTCAAGGCCGATACCCACCTGGCCATCATCGGTGACATGAATATCGCCCCCACGGACAAGGACATCGGCATCGGCCCGGACAACATGAAGCGCTGGCTACGCACGGGAAAATGTTCCTTCCTGCCGGAAGAACGGGAATGGCTGCAAACCCTCATGGAATGGGGGCTGCATGACAGCTGGCGGGAGAAATATCCCGACGAAGACCAGCGCTTCAGCTGGTTCGACTACCGTAGCCGAGGCTTCGACCGCGACCCAAAACGCGGTCTGCGCATCGACCTGCTCTTAGCCAGTCATCCCTTGTATGCAAAACTGAAGGACGCAGGTATCGCTTACGACATCCGGGGCATGGAAAAACCCTCGGATCACTGCCCGGTATGGATGGATGCCGACCTCTAGCCCGAACATTTCACTCGGGAACGTGATGCCCGGTAACATTTTGCACTTTGCTAATATTCCAAGATTCTCCATGAAATACAGTAAGCTGGAATACTTTGCCAGTGGTCGGATGAAATGTTCGGGCTCGGCTTACTGCAACTTGTAGTTGGGATCCAGCCAGCAACGGGGCAGGGGCTCGTCTGAAGGAAATACCAGCTCAGTCTTGAAGAAAGTGGCGGGCTCGCCCATTTCCTCGCCCGCATGGAAACGCCCGGGCACCTTTTCACGGCTGGGGTCGAACAAATCGCCCAGTCCCAATACTTCCACCAGATCGCCGCTTTTCTTTTCCTTGAGAAACATCGTCTTGACCTCCTGCATCGATTGCTTCTTCAATGTCCTGCAATAAGTATGGTAGGCATGGAGGGATTTTCAAGACTTGGCTGAAAGAGTTTTTCGGCTTTCAGGGGTCGGCTTTCAGGGGTCGGCTTTCAGGGGTCGGCTTTCAGGGGTCGGAGTGTGCGGCCGAGCAAGGTCGATCGTTCAAGCGGGTGGGAACCCCGCCTCGGCAAGGCAGGTCAGCCACCGAGTAGCGAGCATCGGGCAGGCGG
>JALVNE010000330.1 GCA_027026755.1 Sedimenticola sp.
GGATCATAGTCCTCGTCAGCGAGGCTGATGAGGCGATCCAGAACGGCGTCGGTGAGACGAACGGTCTTCTTTCCCCAACGATTCAGGGTACGCCGGATCTCGCTGATGTCCTTCATGTCCTGAACGACGCCATCCCAAAAGTCAGGATTCTCGGCAAAATCCAGGCTGCGCCCCGTGCTCAGCTTCTGGTTCAACACGTCCACCAGGCGGCTTCGGGCTTCGAGATCCGCCTGTTCATAGGCGATCATGCGGGATTCGATCCAGCCCGGCTGTCCCATGCGGGTGCTGACATGGGCCGTGCCGAAACTGACGTAAATGCCGCGTTCTGGAAATTCCTGAACACTGCCGGAATAGCGTCCGGCACCCCAGGGTTGATTGCTGACCCATTCCATCCAGCGATCCTCCAAGGTGTCCGGATCCAGCTGTAATACGGGCGTCGCCCTGGCCGCGTCGTTGACCAATTCACCCGCGTCATCAGTTGCCCAGGCATTACCGGCCAGCAGAATGGCGCAGGCAACAGTCCGCCACAATACTCCGATCTTGTTCATCTCATGTTCCTCCATTCCTTATCCGGCGGCCGTCAGAATTCTGATCCTTGCCAGACATATTCAATGCGGTTTCCCCGCAATTCCCGAAAATCAACAATTATCCCGGCCTCATCCAACGCCAGGCTGATGGCTTCCGCCAGCTCCAGGGGCTGGCCCTGGAAAACGACATCGAGGGCCAGTTCCCCGTCGTCATACGCCATGTTTTCCACGGCGGTAACGGACATAAGATCAGCAATGGCCTGGCGTACCCGTCCCGCGTCCTTTCCTGGGACTCCCGCCACACGGACAGTGAAATCCCTTCCATTGACCCACTCCTCATTGAACAGCGCCACCAGGTCTTCAATCAGCAACCGGGTAAAACCCGTAGAGGCTTTTTCCAGGCAGTTGTCCTCCGCCTCTTTTTCAGAAAATCCGGCGGCCGGACCGCCCCGCAGATGCTGCACCGCGCGATTCTTTCCCGTGTCCCGATCCACAATGGAGAAGGACAGGTCGCACAGGGTTTTCCATGTGTCATATTCGCCCAAGTAGCTGTTTTCCATGGCCTGCCACACTTTGATGCGATACCTTCCGATGTCACGTTCCAGGGTATTAATCTCATTCTGCGCCAACTGCTTTCTCAGATAGTTTTGAAAAGACGACTCCCGCCACCAGCCATTTCCGTTCCGGCTTACCCGCACCTCCAGGGAAATGCCAGGGCGCCCCACCTGCCGCCAAAGGGTTCCGGGCGTCATCTCCTTGCTCAATTCATCATCTTTCAATACATCGAGCTTGAGCTTGACCAGGTATTTTTCCCCTTCTCGCCATTCCCGAATGACTTTCAGCAGCTTCACGCCGCCCCGTATTCTTGTTCTGGCGTTGGAGTGCCAGGCTGTCCGCTGTTTACTGGTTTCGGTCGTTCGTCCATCAACCTGTTGGTACAGCGATTTCCCGTACTCCCGGCTGCCGCGTTCCGCCACCACCTGGGCGCCTTGCTGCTCCATCAAGGCCAGCTCCATGGCATCCCGAATGGCACGTTGACGTAACCGCCCCGGGTTCTTGTAATCGCTGGCCGTGTTGGGATAAGCGACCCCGGTCTTTATTACTACCCGGGCGTTTGAAGGATCTGTCGCAAACAAGAGCGCCATCCCAATAAGCACCCACGACTTCAAAACCGTTCGATATTGAACCTTGCTTGTCATCTCGACTGTCTCAGCTGGTTGCCAAGCTTGCGTCTCGCATCCATTTTGTGTTGGATTCGCTTCAGCGCGCCGGAAACTTCCTTGTCCGGTTTCATGAGCATCTCGTCCGCCTGGTAATACCACTCATGAGCCGTTTCGAAATCGCCGTGGTACTCGGCGCAAACACCCAAGTTGTACAGCAAGGGCATGCTCTTGCCCCCGGCGTCACGTGCGCGCTCCCAAAAGCGGCAACCACGCTCAAGCCGCTCGTTCTTCGCAAATTCAACACCCGACTTAAAATAGGTTTCGGCTTCACCCCGCAAATCATCCGCGCTGTCCTTGATGGCGATAAATTGTGCTTCAAAATGTGGCGCCACATCCTTTGCGAAATCGGAAAGGGCGTGATAAATAGCATTTCGCATGACATATTCATCCGAATCCGCAAAACCACCATCACACGCACGGTGAGTAATGGCCTGCCGGTAGGGACTGGAGTACACGACTCTTGCATTCTCCACATCCACCAGCTTCGGGGTAAATTCAAAAACCACCTGGCGGCGCTTGCAATATACTGTTTTTTCCCGCCAGTCCAGGCACTTGCCTTTCTTGTTTTTCTCCGCGCAATAGGATCGGGTAGCCTTGTAGTGGTTGTAGTCCACATCATATTCGTTGATCCGCCCCATGTAGATGCCCTGAACGCCAATAAAACGCCCTATTTTCGCGGCGCTGGCCGGGTCAACCAGTCCTGACCGGCCAAGACGCAGTTCCCGAAGCGCCTCTTTCAAACGCTCCCGCTCGTACACATCGAACCAGGGCTTTCCTTCTTCCTTGACCCGGATTTTCACCAACCGGGCTTCAAGCTTTCCCGCCACTTCCTCTCCATGGGGCCCCTTGAAAGGCAATACGGCAACGCGTTTATAATTGGTTGGTTCGGAATATTTGGCCGGCATCAGCATCCTTACCGGCACCTTGGGAGATGCACAGCCCTGCAGCAATGAGATAATAAACAGACTGGCCAGAACAGCTTTATACATACCTGCCTCCTTTGGCTTTTGTTTTGTCCTTGGGGGCGAATTATATTTCATCACATTTATCATGGCTATTTTGGGGTGGGGAGCCGCCATCCCTGGCGGCAAATTCTCTCAGTCCGTGTTTTTCACCACTACAGTCACCGGATCGGGATTGGCGGTAGCCGCAGTCACAATGGACCATATCCACACACCAATCGCCAAGGGAATGCCGATGATGCTCCCGACGCCGGTAACAATCAGAATCCCGGCGATGATACTGAGCGCGATTTGGGCAATGGCCTGCCCCCACTTCTTGACAAACAAGGTGCCGATGCCGGGCAGAAACAGGTTGACGATGATGGCTAACACTTTCATGTTTTTCTCCTGAATTGGCTTTGGTTGGTTAACAGGTTGTTGAAAAACACCATTTTTCGACAACCTGTGTGTGGCACAAGGATGTGCCACCCATCAATGGCCATAAGCCATTGAAAATGAAGGAAGCGGGAAACCGCGTTTTCCGATTCCGTGGTTGAAAAAGTCCATGGAGGGACTTTTTCAACATTCTGTTAAGTTGTTTTGTCGGGTCGCCTGGAATTACTTTTTCCAGGGAATGAAGTTCACTCTCTGCACTACGCCATTGGCATCAAAAGCCAC
>JALVNE010000331.1 GCA_027026755.1 Sedimenticola sp.
AAAAGTGCGATTTTCCGATTCCTCCATTTTCAATGGCTTACAGCCATCGAAAATGGCGATGCGTCCCTGCATCGCGGAGGCTGTCGCCTGTTGCGACACCCTCCCTCGGGGGAGAGGGCTAGGGAGAGGGGGGACGGGAAATGCTCACCCCCTCCCCAACCCTCCCCCGCGCGCGGGGGAGGGAGTTATCGGTGTATTTCCACATTAAATATCAGTCCTGCACCGATCCTTCTTCGGTTTCCAGTATCTCGATGCGCGCGATGCCAATGAGTTTTTCACCCTTGCTCAGGGCAATCATCTTCACCCCCTGGGCGTCGCGGCCCATGCGCGACACGTCAGAAACCCGGGTGCGCACCAGAGTGCCGCCATCGGTGATGAGCATGATCTCGTCATCCTCGTCCACCAGGATGGCGCCGATCTGCTGGCCGTTGCGCTCGGAGGTGCGGATGGAAATCAGCCCCTTGGTGCCGCGCCCCTTGGTGGGGAACTGGTCGATGGCGGTGCGCTTGCCGTAACCGTTCTCACACACGCTGAGGATATCGCCCTCGTCCACCACCACCAGGGAAATGACCCGCTGGCCCTCGTCCAGGCGGATACCGCGCACGCCGGCGGCGGTGCGGCCCATGGGACGTACAGCGCTTTCCCTGAAGCGCACGGCCTTGCCGGCGCTGCTGAACAGCATGATGTCGCGCTCGCCGTCGGTGATGTCCACGCCGATGAGCTGGTCGCCCTCGCGCAGATCCACGGCAATGATGCCGCTGGCCCGGGGGCGGGAGAAATCCGTCAGGGGCGTCTTCTTCACCCTGCCCTGCTCCGTGGCCATGAATACATAGCTGTCTTCCTTGTATTCACGAATGGGCAGCACCGCATTGATGCGCTCGCCCTCTTCCAGGGGCAACAGGTTGACCATGGGCTTGCCCCGGGCGTTGCGTCCCGCCTGGGGCAGTTCATAGACCTTGAGCCAATACACCTTGCCCGCGCTGGAAAAACACAGAATGGTGTCATGGGTGCTGGCCACGAACAGCTTGTCCACGAAATCCTCGTCCTTGGTGGTGGTGGCCGTCTTGCCCCGACCGCCACGGCGCTGGGCCTGGTAGGTGTCCAGGGACTGGGCTTTGGCGTAACCCTGATGGGACAGGGTCACCACCACGTCTTCCTCGGTGATCAGATCTTCCAGGGTCAGATCCAGGCGATCGGCGATGATCTGGGTACGGCGCTCATCACCAAACTGTTCGCGGATAGCCAGCAGTTCATCTTTGATGACGCTCATCAGGCGCAGGTCGCTGGAGAGAATGTCCAGCAAGTCGGCGATGCGATCCAGCAGTTCCTGGAACTCGCTGATGATCTTGTCCTGCTCCAGGCCCGTGAGTTTCTGCAAACGCAGGTCCAGAATGGCCTGGGCCTGGGTTTCCGTGAGGCGGTAGCCATCCGGGGTGATCCCATAGCCCTCGGGCAGGTCGTCGGGGCGGGACGCATCGGCCCCGGCGCGGGAGAGCATGTCTTCCAGGGTGCCGGACTGCCACAGGCGGGCGCACAGCTCCTTCTTCGCCGTGGCCGGGTTGGGCGCCGCCTTGATGAGGGCGATGACCTCGTCGATGTTGGCCAGGGCCACGGCCAGACCTTCGAGAATATGGGCCCGGGCACGGGCCTTGCGCAATTCGAAGATAGTGCGCCGGGTGACCACCTCGCGGCGGTGGCGCACGAAGTATTCCAGCAGCTGCTTCAGGTTCAGAGTGCGGGGCTGGCTGTCCACCAGGGCCACCACGTTGATGCCGAACACGCTCTGCATCTGGGTGTGCTGGAACAGGTTGTTGAGCACCACTTCGCCCACCTCGCCCTTGCGCAGCTCGATGACCATGCGCATGCCGTCCTTGTCGGACTCGTCGCGCATCTCGGTGATGCCTTCGATTTTCTTGTCCTTGACCAGCTCGGCAATCTTCTCCATGAGCCGCGCCTTGTTCACCTGGTAGGGCAGCTCGGTGACCACGATGCGCTGCTTGCCGTTGTCCATGTCCTCGAAATGGGTGCGGGCGCGCACGTAGATCTTGCCCCGGCCCGTGCGGTAGGCCTCGCGGATGCCCTTGGCGCCGTTGATGATGCCGGCGGTGGGAAAATCCGGCCCCGGCACGTATTGCATCAGGGCCTCGATGGAAATGGCCGGATCGTCGATGAGGGCCACGCAGGCATCCACCACTTCCGTGAGATTGTGCGGCGGGATATTGGTGGCCATGCCCACGGCAATGCCGGAGGAACCGTTGATGAGCAGATTGGGAATCTTGGCCGGCAGCACCGCCGGCTCGGTTTCGGACTCGTCGTAGTTGGGAATGAACTCGACGGTTTCCTTGTCGATGTCCGCCAGCAGCTCATGGGCGATTTTGGCCATGCGCACTTCGGTGTAACGCATGGCGGCTGGCGAATCGCCGTCCACCGAGCCGAAGTTGCCCTGGCCGTCGATGAGCATGTAGCGCAGAGAGAAAGGCTGGGCCATACGCACGATGGTGTCGTACACCGCCGTGTCGCCATGGGGGTGATATTTACCGATAACGTCACCCACCACCCGGGCGGACTTCTTGTAGGGCTTGTTCCAGTCGTTGCCCAGCTCGCTCATGGCGTACAGCACCCGGCGATGCACGGGCTTGAGGCCATCCCTGACATCCGGCAAGGCGCGCCCCACGATGACGCTCATGGCGTAATCGAGGTAGGAATGCTGCATCTCGTCTTCGAGATTGACCGGAAGGACTTCCTTGGCGAACTCTGTCATTTGAACGGGCGATTTCCGCGTAAAACAATCAGGAGCGGAATTTTACCACAAATCCCCCCTTGGGATGCAGGTTGGACAGGAAAAGCCATAAATCGCCATTGAGGGGCTCAGAGGCGCCCCACCGGGCGCGACAACCGGGATTTTTCTTTTGGCGAATGGCGAATCATCCCCAACAGAGGAGGATGTCGTAAAAGCCCTTCCCTGGACCTTTACGACTCGGAATCGGAAAAGTGCGATTTTCCGATTCCTCCCTGCCTCGCGGCGGCTGTCGCCTTTTGCGACACCCTCCAGAGGGGCCTTGGCCGGGCAGGCTGCCAGTGTGGCTTACATGAAAAGCCCGCGCCGGAGCGCGGGCTTACCACAACGATCAAAGGGTACATGATCATGATCGGCAATTCCGTCAGCGCGGTGTTCGTATCCACCTGCAATGACGAAGAAACAGCCAATGCTCTAGCCGACAACCTACATGAAACCGATATCCATGCCGTATGTGGTGCCTGCAAAGTTCGCCAGATTCGGGAACAGTTGTTGGTTGAACGCATCATCCGTCCCAAACCATTTGGCAAGCGTCGCCAGCTGTTGTTCTA
>JALVNE010000332.1 GCA_027026755.1 Sedimenticola sp.
GCTCACAGTCGTTGTCAAAGACGATATGGGCCATGGATTTCTCCATGACCATCAGCCGATCTCCGTCCTTCAGACGCTGCCCCTCATGCACCGGCAGATAACGGTCGCCCTGGTAAAGCAGTACGTCTCCCTTTACCTCGGACAATACTGCATTGCTCTCATCCTTTTCCCCCGCCATGGCAACAGAAGACAGCAGTAGCTGCAGAATGCTTAGTAGTAAGATCGTGATCTTTTCCATAGATTTTGGTCAACAGTGGAAGCCGCTGCGGACGCCTGCTCCATCCCGCTGTGCCTCGGGTTAAATCAAGCCGTTTTCGGCCACATGACAGAATTTGGGACATCCAGCCCCAAAAACCGACTCGGCCTCATGGCAACCCCTTGTATGCCCCAGCCGTTCTGATCACCAAGTGCCATGCAATAATTTTGCAAGTTCGTTGCTGCTCCGTGCTCGGCTCCCAATATGAGCGCACACCGCGTTGGCAGGTCCACTTTAGTTTTCCCGCTCGTCGGCACAACCAGCTACCGGGATCCACCAGCCTTCGCGCCGTTCCCCTTGGCTGGTTGCGATTGTTTTCTCTCGCTGGTTTGCCTGCTGGGCGCTTTCACAGCCGGATCTCCGATCACGGAATAGACCCTCGACATGAAAGCCGAGATATCTCCTGCCGTATCCTGATGCGCGCTCCGAATCGCCTCACCGATGCCTTCACCATCGATGAACAGGCGTTCCGTGAATGCGTCACCCAACAGCTGGGCTTCTGCATCCAGGGACAGGCCCGTGGGCGCCAGGGCAGCAATGGCGCCACCATTCGGATTGAGCACCAGGCTGCTTGCCAGCGAACGCATTCCAGGCTGACTGTCATCACCTGCCGCGCAGGTGAGCGCAGTGAACAGGGGATAGCGGCTGTTGGCAAGGGATGCCGCATCATCGACCGCTATAAACGTCTCTTTCCTGTCACCCAGTTGAGCCGTGGAACCATGTCCATCGTAATTGACATAATCGACCTCCCATGTAGCGGACTGGGTAAAGAGATCCCTCACCGGGTCATCAGGGTGGTAGAGTTTTTCCACTTCGGACATGCCCAGTTCAAAAATCAGCCGGTCTGCCAGCAGGTCCGAGTTGTGCACGAAATCACCGCCCTTGTCAGGGTTGTCCGCGACCACCACGGCCCGGCCGGTTCTTTCCCCGGAAACGTCCTCGTAGGCGGCAAGTTTGTCCACGTAGGCCATGCCTTCAGCATCACTGGTAATGGGCAGACGGCCAATGGCAAATCCGGGCTCGTCTTCACCGGCCAGCAGGCGCGCATCGGAAGCGGCCAGTGACCAGGGCGTGCTGTCCAGGAGCACCGGCAGGAAACTATCACCGTATCCCATACGGTCTTTGTGGTCCAGGGTGCCCTTGCCAACCAGAACGACCTGCTTAGGATGCCGGCTCAAGGGGTTCTCCATGATGCTGTTCATGAAGCGCGTGATGGCATGGGGATCTTCGATACCATCACTGAATTCAGAGTAGATATCTTCAAGCCAAACGATTTGCACTTTGTCCAGGGTGGCAGCTGATGTCCCTTCAGATGCCGCCCCCTGCTGCTCATGGTACCGCTGCAACCTGCCCGCGGTGCCGGAGAATATCCGGGGTGCGATAATCAGGTAATCCGCATCGACAGCCGATAGATCACTTTCATAGCGGTAATCCGGCACGATTCTCGGCTGGATGGCAGAATCAGCCTGGGCCACAAGGTAATCCTTGCCCTCCCTCACATAAAAACTGATCGACCAGCCGCCATTTCCATCAGGTTCCACTATCCCGTCCGGACGCAACTGCGCATCTTCTGCCGGTGATTCGATAATCACGATGTCTTTATTGTCGAATCCCCGCACTCGTTGCATGCCGTAAGGGCTGTTGTGTATCCACAGGCGACCGTCCCGGGCGACAGGCTTGCGCAGATAGCTGACATCCACGAAATCCAGCCATTCGCCGGGGCCGACTGTTGTCTGACCTGCCTCATACTCGGAAGTAAGAACCAGGGTGTTGTTTCCGCCAGCCTGCAGGAGGCTGCCGTCAAAATCGAGCGTCAATCTGGCATCATCGAAGCCATCGAAGACCACGGACTGACTGAACTCCGCACCCTCGAGCTGGGCACGAACATGATGATCCTCCGGCGCATCGGTATCGGTAAAGCCACGCAAACCCACGTGCATCCATACCCTGCCTTCCTGCGCGGGATCAGGCAGTTCCAGGTTGACCTTGATCTCATCCCGGCTGCCAGCGAACAGGTAATCCCAGTACCAGTAATCCGCCTCCGGATTGTCGGCAACGGACCATGTCGCATACTTGAAAGGCGGTTCTTCCTCGAAATGAATGGTATCGACGAAAGCCATGCCCTCCGGCGCCGCGGGATCGGAATCACTGTATTCCAGCAGGGCAACAGGCATGGGGCGGGCGTCCCTGGTGTCCAGGGAAAGATAATAGGCGTTCTCATCGGTATAGAAACTGTCCAGCGCCTGCGCCGCAAACAGGATACGGTCATCGCCTGAGTCGTAATACCAGGACACGGGCCGACCACGATTCAGCAGGGACAGCTTCCCCTTGGACGCAAGCTCCCTGAGAGCTTCCGCCGAAACCCCCATGGTGAACGCAGCATCGGCAATGGCTACCGCAGCAAGTCCTTCCCCGCGAAGCTTGAGCCAGATCCCGTTGATGCCGCCACGGCCGGATTCACGCTTCGCACCACCCCGGCTTTGCTGGGCGGAAAGCTGGCGAGGCAACTTGGCAAAGGGCGGTTGTTTGCGCCGCGCCACGAATCCGCTGGACAAAGCCTGCCATGCCCCCCAACCAGCATCTTTCGTTGCATTTTCCGTTGCGCCGACCTCACCCGATAGCATCAATATACTGGCCAGAATTATCAGGCTTTTTATGTATCCCAACTTGTTCATCATGGCATCACCATTGTGTATGGCCCGTAGGCCCGAATGTTACCTCTGGCCTCCTGTTCTATCAACCGGTACTGATAGATATTACCAACTCTTGCGGCCGGGTCGGCCAGCATGTATTCACCACCCAGGGGCGCGGTCATCAGCCCCGGCAACAAACCCCGATTGAGCCGCTGCCAGTCGCTGTCATTCTGTCTGCGCTCGACCCAGAAACCAATGGTACCCCGCTCTTCAAGGGTATCCCAGGACAACACGGCCACCTGGCCATCACCGTCGGGGTCGAGCCAGACTTCGAGGGCCTGCAACAACGCCTGGCGGCTGGACCCGGCATCAGCCGCGGCCGTGGAATCCCACTTGGCAAGCAGCGCCGCCAGTGCCGCATTGTCCATTTGTGACACCTCCAACCGATCCAGAAAATCCACCACGCGGGTGGCGGACAGACTGACCTGGCCGATGGTGACAACCGTCGGGCGGAAATCGAATTGGATCTTGTAGCTCTCCACCTCGCCATTGGTTTTCACGCCAGTGGCTTCGCTGGTCGACATACTGTCGGTGGTGATGCGAAAACGGGCATAGGTCGTGCCCTGGATCTGTGGCAGCCCGCTCCAGGTGAAGCTGAAGGCGCCGCTGGTCTGGCTGGTGGTCCTACACTGGCCTTCAGCCGCTTCATAGGCCCCGTTGATGCTGCCATTGTCTCCGCCATCGAGCCAGCCGCACACAGTAACATTTGCCCCGGTGGGATTGCTGTAGCTGACGGTAGCCGTCACGCCACCATTGCTGGTGAAGCTCACACCGTCTTCGTCATCGGCTACGCCGTTGTTGGCGTTGTCGTCGGCATCGGCGTTGGCATTTCCGGCACCGATGGGTTCGTAGTCCACTGTCGCACCGAGGGACAGGGTGGGCGCACCAAGGGCATGGTCACTCTTGTGTACCGTAGTATCGGCGCTGTAGCCGTTTTCATCGGGAAAATCACAGGCGACGGGGGCAGGCTGGTCGTTTTCGTTGATGGTGACGGCCTGCGACATGCCATTGCCGCCATTCGTGGCGCCATAAGTACCCACAGCAGGCTCGTTTCGCACGATTCCAGCGGCTCCCCCGGATGCATCGAGGCTATTGACGGAGAGGCCACTGCTGAGATAGAGCGCGCCGCCACCGCCACCACCGCCAGGGCCATGCCAATCGACAGCATCGGTGTCGTCGGTATCGGCGCCATTTCCACCGGATACATCCACCGTCAGAGTCGCCGAAGAATCATCGTTTGCCCGAATCAGCACGGTACCACCGGCACCGCCACCGCCACCGCCATCACCGGCATTGGTTCCATAGATACCCGTGCCATTACCACCACTGGCATCGATGGTGCCAGTACCTATGATGGTAGTGGCATTGATCAGCACCAGACCGCCGCCATCTCCACCAACACTGTCCTTATCATGATGATCATTGGCGTGACCCGCGCCGCCGCCGCCCCCCATGAACAAGCGGCCATTATAGTAACCGGTAAACTTTCCACCGCCCTTGCCACCATACGCTTCACCTAAATGGGTGGTGTCTCCGTGATTTCTCCAGGTTCTTCCACCTTGGCCACCCGCGCCGATGTTTCCGCCACCGCCACCACCAGCATTGATGCCGTTTCCGCCCCCACCCGCATTGCCCGGCGCGCCCCGGGCCAGATCGCCCCCTGGATATCCTATTCCGAATTGATAATAAATGGTGCTACTTACGTTTGTATACATCGCCGGCTTACCGGCAATGCCTTCACCTTTCTCTGCGAACAACCCCCGGCTGCCGTCGTTGTCGGCGATCATATAATTCGACTGATCACCACCTATCCACAATCCACCCCAATAGATCCCTCCCCGGAACCCTTTTGCCGCCACATCGATGAGCTGACCATTGAGGTTCAGGGTACCCAGCACATCGAGGGCCACCACGCCACCGGCCCTGCCGTTCCAGGGGGTCGCAGTAAGAGTACCGTTGAGGGTCAGGTTGTCATAACGGGGCACACGGATCACCTGGAAGGTTTTTCTGTTGGCCGTTGTGGCATCATGGTTGTAGCTGTGCTTGAGGGGACCATACAGGTTGAGGGTGCCCCCCGTGCTCGTGAGAACGCTGTTCGACGCCACGGCAAATTCATACAAGCCTGTATTCCTGATGTCGGTAGAGCCGGATGCCGCTCCATTTCCCGCGCCATCGCCATAATCCACACTGTCATCGGAATTGATCTCGGCATCCTGCATCTGGATGATCAGCAGCAGGTCGCCCGCCGAAATGGACGTGGAAGCACCAATGGCCGCATCCAATGTGATGCTGGTGGCGCCAGCCGCCACGCTGGCGGCGCCGGGATAATAGGTATTGACCACCCCGCTAGTGGTTACATCGCCTTCCGTCCCGGGCGTCCGGCAGACCTTGCCCGCCGTGTTGGTGTCGCCGAAGAGTATGGGGTTGACCCCATCCGCCGCGTGCAGCAATGGCAGACTCAGGGCATACACCAATAATCCGAGCAATAATCTTTCAGTAATGGCTTTCATCATTTGGTTGTCTATTTCCACAGATACTTCAATCGCCATAAAAACTTAGCGTGCATTCACAAAAGGCACGAAAACGCACCAAAAAAACACATGCTCTGTGGCAGTTGCCTCGCCATCAGCTGCTCCATCCGCCGATAACACCCTTAGCAGGCTGTTGGAAAACACTGTTTTTCGACAGCCTGTGTGTGGCACAAGGATGCGCCGCCCTTCAGTGACTGTAAGCCAAAAAAATGGCGATGCATCCTTGCATCGCGGGGACTGTCGCCTTTTGCGACACCCTCCCGGGGGAAGAGGGTCGGGGCAAGGGGAAGAATGGAGCCTCCCTGACCCCCACCCTCCCCCACGCGCGGGAAGGTATTCGATGCATTTCCACGTTATTCTGTGAACTATACCCGATTCTAAATAATGCAACCTGATGTAATGCCTATAAGTTGAACTTCAGCACAACAACAAGGAGATATGCGAACAAAATCTTAGACAATAATAGGTATTCTCAATAACAAAATATCTGGACGGAAGATTCATCAACCGCCATGGCGCGCGATTGTGCAAGCCTGGATCATGAATTCCCTCTCCCCAGCTCTCCCCCGCACGGAGGCTGTCGCCTTTTGCGACACCCTCCCTCGGGGAAAGGGCAGGGTAAGGGCAGCTTTGTTCTTCAATCATGCAACCGCTATACTGTTCGATATCCAAACCTTTCAGCCCCAGTACAAATCCCCGGCCATGATCCCCGTCATTCTCTCCGGCGGCTCGGGCACCCGCTTGTGGCCCGTCTCCCGTAAGACCCATCCCAAGCAGTTCTGGCCCCTGGCGTCCGAGCAGAGCATGCTGC
Organism: Sedimenticola sp.; assembly: GCA_027026755.1. Classification (GTDB taxonomy): domain Bacteria; phylum Pseudomonadota; class Gammaproteobacteria; order Chromatiales; family Chromatiaceae; genus Thiolapillus. The sequence goes on from JALVNE010000332.1 coordinate 6,292, forward strand.
AGGAAACCTGCAAGCGCCTCGACGGCTGCGCAGACATGAAAAACACTATTGTATTGTGCAATGACGCGCATCGTTTTTTCGTTGCCCATCAGCTGGAGGAAATGGGGCTGGACGAGGCTGCCATCATCCTCGAGCCCACAGGCAGGAATACCGCTCCCGCCACGGCGGTTGCCGCCCTGCACGCACTATCCAGCGCCACCGAAGACGACCCCGTGCTGCTGGTGCTGCCGGCAGATCACATCATTGGTGATATCCCCCGCTTTCACCAGGCCCTGGCAGAAGGTGAAAAACAGGCCAAAGCCGGCCGCCTGGTTACCTTTGGCATCGTTCCAACCGGCCCGGAAACCGGCTATGGCTACATAAAAGCCGCCAGGGCACCGGCAGGCGTCGCCATGCCCATCGAGCGCTTCGTGGAAAAGCCAGACCACGCCACGGCCGAAGCCTATCTCGCCGCGGGCAATTATTTCTGGAATAGCGGCATGTTCATGTTTCGCGCCTCGATTTACCTGCGCGAACTCGAATCCCTGGCACCAGATATTTTCCGGGCCAGCAAGCTCGCCTATGACCAGGCCCGACGTGATCCCGATTTCATCCGTCTCGACCGCGACGGCTTTGAAGCTTGCCCCAGCGATTCCATCGATTACGCGGTCATGGAACACACGGACAATGCGGTGGTCATTCCCCTGGATGCCCAATGGAACGATGTCGGCTCCTGGTCAGCCCTGTGGGAAGTAGGTGAGAAAGACAGCAACGGCAATGTCACCAGGGGCGATGTACTCGCCATCGATACCCACAACAGCTTCCTGCACGCGGAAAGCCGCCTGCTGGCAGTCATGGGCATAGATGACCTGGTGGTGGTGGAAACCCCGGACGTGGTCATGGTGGTGCCCAGGGATCAAGTGCAGCGGGTCAAGGAACTGGTCAACCACCTCAGCAACGAACAACGCCATGAAATCGACATTCATGCCATCGTCCACCGCCCCTGGGGCTGTTACCAGGGCATAGATTCAGCCGAGCGCTACCAGGTAAAACGCATCACTGTCAAACCTGGCGCCAGCCTCTCCCTGCAGATGCACCACCATCGCGCCGAACACTGGATAGTGGTCAAAGGCACGGCAAAGGTGACCTGTGGCGACAAGACTTTTCTTCTGTCGGAAAATGAATCGACCTATATCCCACTGGGTCATAAACATCGCCTGGAAAATCCAGGGCAGATTCCCCTGGAAATCATCGAGGTGCAATCGGGCAGCTATCTGGGCGAAGATGATATCGTGCGTTTCCAGGATATCTATGGCCGCTGACTCACACACCAGATCATGGATGCCCCCTTCCCAACCCTCCCCCGCGCGCGGGAGGGTGTCGCAAAAGGCGACAGCCGCCGCGATGCAGGGACGCATCGCCATTTTCGATGGCTGCAAGCCATTGAAAATGGAGGAATCGGAAAATCGCACTTTTCCGATTCCGAGTCGTGAAGGCCCAGGGAAGGGCTTTTACGACATCCTCTGCGGGGGAGGGAGTTGGTGGATGCGTTTCCTTGCCAACCCCCATGCGCCCGCTGCTCACACTCCCGATCGTGGGTGCCCTCCCCTCGCACCATCCGTCTCCGCCGCGCAGCCCGCTTCTGCGCCAGCAGATACCGGTACAAAACGGGGAAATACATCATGGCCGGCAATTGCACCAGCAAATCCACGCTGTACAAGGCTGCAGTGTTTTCCGGGTAACTGCGCAAGGTGAAAAAGGCCAGAATCCCACCGCACATGATCAACATATCCTTGTCCCGGGGATGCAGCTTGAAACGCCCAAACACGATTTTCAGAAAATACCACCAGGCCGCCAGCATCCCGCCCACATAACCCAACATGCCAAACAGCCCGCCTGACAGCCAGGCATACAACACCCCATTCTGTGCATTCTCATGAATAATGCGCCGATCCGCCTGGGGACCATATCCCAGCCAGGGCCGCTCCTGAATCGCCAGCCAGGCATTGCGGAAAATACGATCACGACCGGACATGGTTTTGAACGCCTGCTGCCCTTCTCCCCGCGTAGCGTGTTCCACCAAGTAAGTTTGGGTTTCTTCCGGGATCAAATCGATACCGCCACCAATACCCAACGCAAACAGAACGATAGCGGCCACCCTGGGTATCTTGCCCATAAACAGCATCACAAACACGATGGTACCCAACAAAGAGAACAAGGCGCCACGCGACTGCATAAACCAGATCAGTGACATGGAGCCGGCAAATATCGAAACCGCAACGGCCCAACTCCCCAAGCTTCGAATCCGCCAGAACATCACAAACGCCAACACCGCAGGAATCGCTGCAAAGCGCGCCATGCCGGTAGCCCGGCTCATGGCACCCCCGGCAACATCTGATGACACCCGGTTGACAATACCATATCCCGTCTCTGCCTCGAACAAGGCGTCCCGGGCAAAGAACAACAACAACACCAGTACTATGGAAGCCACCACCCAGGTCAAGTAGTTGAGGCGAACCACCTGCACCAGCGGCTCACCACTGGCCACCCACAACCTCGCCACCACCAGAACCGCCATGAAGGAAAACCCCCAGTAGGCGGTATTGAACCAGGGCTCCACAGGCAAAGATGCGATGAGCAGCGCCGCCCCATACAACCAGAACAGTTTTTCAGGCAGGGTGATACGCCCCAACGGAGACCGTTTGAAACTGGAGAGCAACACCAGGGCCAACAGCATCACCGACATTGGCGCAATGGCCCTGAGGGCATTGATCGTCGCCAGACCTCCAGCGCCAAAACCAGACAGGCTCCAGGGACCGGTGTTGATGGCCGCCCACAGCGCCAGCCACATGAAGGCCGGCAGGTGGAAATAATCCTGCCTGAGGGTGTTTATGAACCCGCTTCTAGCCATCTTTAACGGTTCCCAATGCCTGCTCGTACAGGCCCTCCAGCTCCTGTTGCTTGTTGGCCCAGGAAAAATTCCGCACCCTCGCCAACGCGCCCCTGGCCAAGGCCTGGCGCCGGGGCTCGTGACAGGCCAACTCGTATATTTCCTTGGCAAAGCCATGAACCAGCCGCGCCGGTGTTTCCATAGGCAATTTAATACCACAGCTGTCGTCCACCACATCCGAAAAACCGCAATGATCTGGGCACAGCACCGGCACCCCCAGGGCCAGGGCCTCCAGCAACACGGTGGACGTCAAATCTTTGAGACTGGTGATGACGAACAAATGCCCTCCTCCCATCACTGCCAGGGCCTCGTCCCTGGGCAACAGACCATGCCAGTGACAACGAGCAGCTATGCCCAAATCCTCTGCCTGATTATTCCATGCCGAGCGTGACGGTCCGTCTCCCAGGATATCCAGGTGCCAAACCACCTCTCCGGACAAGGAAGCCAGGGCCCGCAACAACAAGGGCAAAGCTTTGCCCGGAAGATGCTCCCCGCTCCACACCAAGCGCAAGGGTTCATCAAGCTGGCGGCAATTGATTGTCGTAGCAACCTTTTCAGGCGGCCCAACTTCGGTAATCACCTGGCTGTCACGCCCATACCAGCGCCGGATTTCCTTCTGAATACCACTGGTGGCCGCGACGATGAGCGCAGCCTGTGCGAACGCCTTGCGTGCCGAACGCAGCGTCAGTTTCTGCATGGAATTGATCAGGTTTCTACCGGCATAATAGATGGCGCCCCGCCATCCCAGCACGCCAAGAAAACGCCAGGGCGTGTTTTCCAAGCCACCGATGGGGCCCCAGACGAAAGGAATATCCAGCTTCCACAAACGGCCAGGAAAACGAAAGCCCACATAGGTAAGTTGATGCGCAAGATCAAAACCCTGCTCTCCATGCAGTTCCCGGGCAAGCCGGTAAGCATCACGCAGCCACAGGGCATAGGCCATGTTCATGATGGGCTTGAACACCGATCCCTCGATGCGCTTCCAGCCCGGCGTCGGGCGGTAATGCCAGGGCTTATGTGGAATATAGATAAAAGTCACATTGCGCATCATCTTAGGGTTATCGCGCAAAAAACCTTCAATATCCTCTCGGTGATAACTAGCGACAATGACCCACGGATCGGAAAACCTCGAGATCATACGAACCCAGTTCCAACCCACACCCTCTTCTGAGCCACGGTAGGGATTGCAAGCATACGCATTCACGATTGGCTTAATAGCACTCTGACCACCCAAAACATACACCTATCATCCACCAAACCTATTATCGTTTTCGATAATAGGCATTGATTATCATACCCTTTCCGAAATATTCAGATAATTTCAAAATCCCATAAACTAATGGCCATGGAACAAGTCCTATAGATCTACGCGGCACCTTGGTTACAGTAGTGAACCCGACTCGCTCAAAACCATGCCGATCAAACAACGCGTCCAAACCAGCCAAGGAAAAATAATTTACATGCTCCGGTGGAGAAATATACATATCTTTCTTCCCCTGCAACCGAGAAAGAAAAGAACCAAAATGCGGGACGGCAATCGCAGCAATACCACCAGTTGCCAGCACGCTTGAAAGCGCTCCAAGCATGCCATCCACATCACAGATATGTTCCAACACCTGACTTAACAACACAACGTCTTGGCTTTGAACATATTGATCGACAATATCACCACTCAATAACATTTGCAGCGGCGAATCGCCTACCAGGGCAGCAAAGCCAGCGGCCGAGTTAGGGTTCGGCTCAACCGCCGTCACTTCGAATCCCTGTGAATTCGCTTCGCGGGAAAAGAACCCCACGCCCGCACCAATATCCATGAACCGTTTTCCTGGAGCAAGGGCTTTCAATCTTTGAATGATTCGTTTTGCGTCAACCGAAGAATCAGGAAAATGCGATTTGTCCAGTGCCAGCGACAACTCCAGGGTCGGATCACCATAAGAATGGGCTTGATAGTAATGATCCATTTCTTGCTGCGACGGTCGGGGCAATACCATGGCGGACCCACACGCCATGCAACGAGCAATCTTGAAAGACTGTTCCTCAACAGCCATGGTGAACCAGAACCGTACATGCGCGGCACGGCAAAAAGGACATGAATCCCCCTGCATTTCCGACGTCACCTCAAGTACCACCCTTTATGCTGTCCATGAAACCCGCCAGATTACCCCACGCCCGCGAGAACAACGCTTTATTGCCTGACTTGAGCGCCTGTAACAGCGTTTGGAAAAAGCGAATACCCAATCCCAGATAACAACGCCACACCGATAACCCATACTTGCGCACAAAATACAACCGGTTACGCACCTCCATGCGACCAAACTCCTTATACCACTGAGCGCCAAGGCCCTGGTGATGATGATGATGTTGAAAACGCGCGTCTGCCACGACCATCAATCTACATTGCCTACTTACGCTGTAACTGAAATCCAAATCCTCCAGATAGCTATACCCCTGAAAAAAAGGATCAAACCGGTGTTTTTCCAGCACTTCTCTTCTCCAGCATACTGCACAGGTGCTGACCCATTCCACTTCCGCATCTTCCTCAACCTGACCGAGCCGCGAGTGCCAGCCGCTTTGAGCGACAGCACCCGGTCGCGTTTGATAAATTCCGAACCATTCGGCTAGTCGTGAACGCTTAAAAAAACCTATTGGTAAAACATCTGATTCACTCAAATTGAACGCAGCGCCGCAAACCGTATTGTCAGCCGACTTCCAAAAGTCGATCATCACTTTTATTGCATCAGATTCGAAAATTATGTCGTCATCAACAAAGCCCACTAGCTCCGTATCATCACCCAACATACTCAAACCGGCATTACGCTGTGCTGCCGCGGACGGGTCACTTTTATATATGTGATGGGCGATGGAAAGATCAGGAAATTCTTCTTTCAGATTACTATCAGGCACATCGCTGGCATCGACAATGATGATTTGGTTTGGTTTTGCGCTTTGATGCGAAAGATTATCCAGTAATGAGCGAATATCATGTGGCCGGTTACGGGTAGGAATAATGATGCAAAAATCGCAACTAATCATTTATAAACCGTTCCCTTCTTTTTGACTCGAAATGCAAACTGCAAGTATCTGATATCTCGATAATACCCAAATGTTGAAAGAATAATAAGCACCACCACAATGCTTTTTGCTATAGACGTTAGACTTTTATAATTCCCCAACAGGCTGCCTATTCCACGATAAATTTCTATCTCGTAACCATGCTGAAGCAATGCGCGTTTGAAGCTCTTCTCTGTGAACCACCTTAAGTGGGTACGATCCAATACACCTTCATCCATATAGGGCCAGTCCTTTCTCACCAATAATTCCACTAGCGCACGATAATTCCTCATGTTAGGCACTGACCCCATGATCACCCCATCAGACGTCATTTTCATCTTAATTCTGGAAAGGAAATAATCATGATCTACCATGTGCTCTATAACGTCATTACAAATGACGAGGTCAAAATAATTAGACGGCAGTCTATCAAAGACTGAGTTAAATTCCCCTGCTAACATCTTATATCCATTATTTTGCGCTTGATCCGCTGCTTCTTTATTCGGCTCAACCCCCCATAATTCAGCACGCTTATCGAGATAACGCGAAAACCCTCCATTACCACAACCAATTTCCAACACCCTTGTATACCTGGAAGGCAGAAGAAATTCCATATCCGGGCGACTGCTCGAAAAATATCCCCCATCGACCATACTATTGTCCTCTACCATTAAATGATGATCGCCCTAGAAATGCGGCGTAAGCACCCTGCACTCTTCCAGAACATTCGGAACGTTTAGCACTATTTCTGGTTAAGATCGCAAAAAAGTACCCTCCACTATAAATTGCAGTAACTTTCAACAGGTACATTAATGCAGACAACTTTCCATGATGCTTGAGCAATACATAGACTCTAGCCCAAGACAAATGCCACGATTTTATTGCTGATAGATTTTCAACTCCGACGGTCGAAGACCCATAAAAGTGCTCAGCACACGCTTGAGGCACCAATAATATATCATGACCAGCGTTATTGACCCGAATACAAAGATCTACATCTTCACCGTAAAGAAAAAGATTTTCATCAAATCCGCCCATCGATAAAATGCGTTCGCGTTTAAGCAACATGACTGCGCCTATCATATGTTTAACTTTAATTGGTTTACGCGACTCCGCCAGCAACTTATTAAATGGCATGAAGCTTCGCTGCAATCTTCCATCAGAAAATCTTAACAATGGACCTACTATTAACGCCTTTTCATGTCGATCAGCGACTTCAATTAACAATTTTATATCATCGATTGTAACCCTTGCGTCCGGATTAAGAATAAGCACATATTCCGAATCACAAGAGCGCAGCAGACTATTTACCGATCTACCAAAACCAATATTTTTATTTTGACGTATAATATCTAACGCCGAACAACATTTTATTGCTCTTTCTGTAGTGCCGTCAAAACTATTATTATCGATAATATATAATGATACTTTGTCGCATAACGATTTAATACAATCGCATATTACTGCAGCACTATTATAGGTCACAATGCCAACTACAAGCTTCTCCTTTGGAATCAATGGCTATTCCTCTGCAAAACAATCTTCGCCATCCGAGACAACTTCCTGGTAATTGTTTCAACATACATCTTCTGCCTCCCCCACCAGCTTTCTTGCGGAGGTGTTCTCTCTGGCCGCGTTAATACCGCACTAAGATAACCCGAAAAACGCGCTACACCCGCCACAAGCCAGGGCCTTGAAAAACAACGGACTGTACTTTGAATCAAGACAAACCAGAAAGGCACATACATGACATAATCCATCTGCCCGAGATTATACAATGCAGGCACTTTATATCGAATTGTTGGTGCATATCCATCAAAAGGGACATGGTGTATGCCAACAAGCTGCGGAAGGCTTCTGACCCCCCAACATTTTTCCCGCGCTTGTATCACCGCCACGCAATCAGCGTGACCATAAGTCTTTAGACCACCAATCTGTTCAAAACACTGACGACGAAACATCTGGACCGGTCCCCCTACCGCATCAGGGTTCATGAACCCACCGGGCGCTTGGGCGCCATCAGGCAAAATGCTCTTCAAAAATCCTCCAGCCAATCCCAAATTGGGATTATCATTAAATTCGTGAACTAACTTCTCATACCAATTAGAGGGCAATTCTATATCTGCATCTAATACCGCTAGATAATCCCAGGCTTGGCTGCCTACATCATCCAATGCGTAGTTGAGGCTCCCTATTTGCCCTGGAGTAACCCTTTCAACACGTAACATTTCTTCAGTAGGTTTTTCCCGCCGTAAATAGTATATGAAATCGTATTTGTTAGCATAAGAACGCATGATTTCATCAGTACCATCATCTGATCCATCACTCACCAGATAGTACCGCCACGGCCTTAAGGTTTGAGACAATACACTTTCGATTGCGCCTTTTATCTGATGGGCCTCATTTCGGGCCGGGGTGACCACAAGCAACCGCTGTTTCTTCATCTTTTACTAGCCAATTTACGTAGTTTGTTCATGAACCTCTCGGCTGAAAAGGCGCTCTGACGATTTATAACATGCGAATGTAACATTTTTTGCAACGTATCGCTTTCCAATACCGCCGCTATCTTTCCCACGGCCGCCCCTTGTGAAGTATAAACCAGGCGTTTATCTTCAACGATTTCAACAGGTCCGCCTTCCCCTGGTACAAAAGGTAGACACCCGGCTTTTATCATTTCCGCCACTGCAATGCCGAATGCTTCACCTGTGCACCCATGCAAGCCATAGCGTGCCTGGGTGAGCAGTTGGGTTTTCTTTTCGCCCCGGCAATCACCATGAAAGACGATCCACCTGCCCTTTTTCCTCGCCCACAAATAGAACTGTTTACCATACTCGCTGTTCTCCCAATTACCCAATATATCCAGCTCCACCTCATGCCCCAGCTTACGAACCTCTTCGAGTATTCGTACGACCTTTTCTAGCTTCTTCTCCGGTGAGATCCTCCCCAGTGCGACGAAACGGCTTTGCTTTTTGTGCCAAGGTATAATGGGAAATTTTCCGGCTACCGGTGGATAGATGACGTCACTTTCCACGTCATATCTTTCTTTCAGGATTTCTGCGCTGAAACGAGAGTTGGATATAATTTTCCAGCTATTGTTCAGCACTTGCTTTGCCGATACATCCCCGCCCAACTTATGAACCGCCGCCAAGTACAATGATCGAACCGGATTATTTCCGTGAATAAAGCCCTTCCATCCCTTTTCCGGATGTAAACGTCGCCGTTCGGCGTCATCCCAAGAAAAGTCGGCAATGAACTGAATTACTGGAACCGGAGCATCAACCAGATTATAGGCGCTGATAACCAGATCAAAGCAAGTTAGTATATTTCTTAATGAACGCTGAAACCATGCGCCTCGTAACGCGTCTCCATATCGGTTACTCCTTAGCCATATCGGAATACCAGTCTGAATTACAGACACTTTCGTTTCATCAACATTTGTACCATATTGACTATTTAATAGCCTAAGACTCTCAAGCTTTGCTGTAACAATAGTAATATCGTATTGATCCTGAAGAGCCTGCGCTGACCACATGACCCTGGCCTCTGACCCACCACTTAGCAACCAAGGGTGAACGATTGCAATCATCTCCTTTCTTTCCATTATTCCATTTTTCCGTGGAAACGCCGACCGAGCTTCACCAAAGAGTAACTGCGCATAGTATTTATTTATGCTTTAAATACTACAAATATCCATAATAAAATTACTGTAGTTAATATCCGCTTGATAATTAGCCGACCACCACTCCTTGACCCCCCTTCTGTATCGAACACTATTTTTACTTATTATGAGCATTATTGCGTCAACTACAGCTACCTCATTTGAATCTAACGGAAGACATTTTCCAACCTTATCGTTTACTATCTCAGCGACCCCACCAACATCCAAAGCAACCACCGGTATTCCGAAAGAAATGGCTTCCATAATAGATACCGGAACTCCCTCACTATCACTCATATTTATAAAACAATCTATCTTATTACAAGAATAAAATTCCTTTACCTCCTCATTACTAAGCTGCCCAACCCAATTTACATCCACCTTACTTAACTTCTGTCTCACATATTTCTCTAGCTTATTACGCTGGGGCCCGTCACCCATATGCGTCCACTTAATAGGAAGATCAACTTTTGTTTCTAAAGCAGAAAGCACATCAATAATTCTATCAATACGTTTTACATTAACCATATAAGAACAGGAAACAATATGTATTTTACTAGAGTTAAATTCAGCGATTGTTCCATGATCACAAACACCTAGCCTGCTAAGTTTCAATATATCCTTTCGTATTCCATAATTATTGCTCATATACCGCAACGCATGGCACGATACACAATAAACCCTATCTAGAGAATTTAAATACGATTTATTAAAAGGCATGTAATTATTTACATGTATTTCAGAATACACATCAAAACGATGCGCCCGGGATATCATAACAACATCTGGATATCGTCTTTTGAGGAGAGAAAAAGCAAACGCCGTTTCCCACGACCAATATGAATACAAAATAATATCTCTACCCTCCTCCTCAACCAACCGAGTTAACATCTCAAATTGCCTTACGCCATAGGATATAAAAAATAGGAGTTTTTTTATGTCTTTAGGAAAAATGATAGTTCTTTTCCTTCTCCATATCTCCTTATAGAAATATTTATTCATTAAGGAGGACAGATAAATAGCGGCGGTACTGAGAGCGACTGAAAGACGGCCATCTACAACAACATCTTTGTCCAGCACCCTTTGATCCCCGCCTGTATTTTTTGGCAGTATGGTCAACGAGACAGATTTGGCCAAATAAGGGACCTCCGACTCCAAAAACTGTTCGCCGACTCCGTAAGGATACTGGTCTGTTATCAAGTATACCCTCTTCACCGAGAAAACCTGGCCGTCACGATTAGCGTGTCTTTGAGTTGCGGATAGCGTTTATAGAATAACCGCTTCCTTAAAGAAACTGGATTACAAGCGTTGACAAAGTAAAATTCATCAGGTGCAAGCCCCGCCTGCTGCAATATCTTGGCCAAAGTATATGGTGTAAACCAGTATCGGTGATCCGAGTTTATATACTCTTTTCCACCGATTACCGCACGCCAGTTATCGTATCTAAAAGCATTGGGGGTAGTGAGTACAAGCGAATCAACATATTTTACAAACCGGGCCTTCAGCATTTTTATAAATAATACTGGATTATCCAAGTGCTCAACAATCTCTCCCATCACCATTATGTCCCAGTGCTGCCTCTTTACAACTGCGGGACAGTCATCTTCAATAATGTCCATAAGGTAGATGTTATCAATTCCATTTTCCTTTAAATAGGCTACTGCGGAATGATCATAATCCAAACCGATAACCTCATCACATGCGGCGGTTAATCTGTCATGTAGCCATATCCCTTGCCGTCTTTTTTCTTCTATAAGTGGCAAATGATCCGCGCAGCCTACATGAATTACCTTCTTCCCTTTTACCATCTTTTCCAATAGGGCTATCCGGTCTTCTTCCAGATATTCAGATTTTATTTCCAGTGCATAACCGTTGGAAAATTGGCTTCCATCTAAGAATGGGCGAACTATTGAAGGATACTTCATGCATGCTTCCCCTTTACATGGATATCTTTCAATGTACCGAGAAAAAATATTGCTACCATCATGGCCGACAATACTGCTGCCATGCTGTAACTCAGGAGGTCGATTACTTGGAAATAGTCATCCCAGTCCCGGGTATAATAAAGGACACTTACGGCAACACCAAAATAAGTTAATGCCAATATCAGTAAGTATTCCTGTTTTTCCCAGACCAGAAACAGCACCGATAAAGGAGAGGTCAGGAAATTCATATATAACCAGGGCACCAAGTGCCGCGCGATCTCGCCCGCAACTTCCCAACGGTCGCCAAAAATAATCCGAAATAGCACAGGAGCATAGAAATAAATAACCATATAAAATGGAGCTGATATTACTGCCATCTTCCAGGTCATTGACCAGACAACACCCATTACTGGCTGCCCCGCTTTAGTTCTGGCAGCCATACGGCTAAAAAACACTTGTGATATAGCACTACCAACAAACGATAATGGTATCCATACCATGCGCCACGCATAGGAAAAATACCCAAGATTGGCGCTTCCATAATACTTTCCTATCATGGCATTTATACTACTTTGCCGCATGCCATCCACTACAGCATTCGGAAGATTATACCTGGGGAATTTTGAATATCGACGAAAATCACGAAACAGCAATCCAGGGTGCAACTTACTGCTACCTTTCCATTCTTGTCCTGGCAGAGTAATCATCATGTATAACAATGCTGAAGCGCTACCCCCAATCAACCCGACCAACAAACCATTCGTCTGGGTCAATAACCCAAACAATATACTGAATAGCAAGGTTGCTAGAGCCGTCAAAAAACCACTGGCCGCTATCAATCGGAAATATCCCTTACGGGTACACCATTGCGCCAACGCATTGTTATAAACAGCTATAAATACATTTAATCCTAACAGGTATAGCCACGGCGCTAAATCGGCGTTTCCCATCTTGGCTGCAATCCAGTTGCTTTTCCATATTGCAATAACCAACAGAAACAACATTGCCAGCATTGAGAGTAATATACTGATAGACATGATGCGCTTTGCTTGTAGATCACTTTTGGCTATAACTATCGCCATTTCATAGCGCAAACTGGCCACTGGTTGGACCATCATCAAAATACTAGTATACAAGGCCAAAATAGCAAAGTTTTCCGGATCATAAATGCGGGTCAGTACCGGCGCGCCCGCCAGTGATATTAGTCGTGCGCCAGCAGAACCCTTTAACAAGATAAAGGCGTGCCGCAGATAGGAAGGAAGCTCAATGGCCATCTGATTGTCAGCGCCTATCCAGGCAGTTGATTATCGATAGCTTTACGCTACAGATATCAAGAAGCTTAATCATTATTGCTGTATCACACGAATACTTACAATCCATTCGCTTGTTTCAACTCCCGCCAATTACGCATGATCCTGAAAATAAACTTCGGCCCGTCAATCACATCCCTGCGCCAGAGTTTCTTTGGCTCGGCCAGAAATCGCCATACCCATTCGAACCCGGCATCGCCCACCCATTCAGGAACCCGTTTTACCTGGCCGCTGTGAAAACCAAATGCTGCGCCTACGCCAATGGCAACCGGTACTTCGAGCTGGTCGATGTGCTCTGCTATCCAGCGTTCCTGTTTTGGCAGCCCCAGGCCTACCCAAAGCACGTCGGGCCTGGCCTGGTTGATGTGGTCGATCATGGCCTGTATTTCCTCTTCGCTGTGCTGACGAAAAGGGGGCGAATACATTCCTGCCACTTTGTGACCGGGGTATTTTTCTTCTACCACGGCCTGTAGTTTTTCCAGGGTTTGATCGGTGTCGCCAAAAAAATAGCTGCTGTAGCCCTTTTGGTTGGCGCGTTCGAAGAAACCACGCATGAGATCAGCGCCTGTCACCCTGCCTGTTACCCGTTTGCCCAGGCGTTTGGCAATCCATACCGGGGCGATACCGTCGGGAACGAACAACGCCGCCTGATTCAGGATGCTTTTGAAGCCCGGGTCTTCCATGGCGACATGCAGGCCGTGAAAACCGGTGACGATGATTTGCCTGGTTTTGTTGCCAGGATGTTCAATCCAGTTTTCAAGATAATCCGCCGCCAGCTCTGTGTCTATGAGATGGACACGGTTGCCCATGATATCCACATGAGGCAGTTCGGAGGTATCCGGGACAACGTTTGGCATCATTCGCTATAACGGATCAGTCACTTCAGAGGTACCATGCACAAGCCCGCCTCAAGATGCCTTGGCCCTGGCTTTTTCGACTTGCTCCTTGATCCAGGGGTAGGTTTTTTCCAGCCCTTCGCGCAAGCTGGCGGAAGGCCGCCAGCCAAGCATTTTTTCGTACAGGTTGTTGTTGGAATTTCGGCCGCGCACGCCCAGTGGGCCAGGAATGTGCTTGATGGTCAGGTTTTTGCCGGCAATGTCCATGACCATTTTGGCCAGATCGTTGATGCTGACCATTTCTTCCGAACCGATGTTCACCGGGCCGGTCCAGTCGGAGCGGGTGAATCGCAGGGTGGCTTCCAGGCATTCGTCCACGTACATGAAGGAACGGGTCTGTTTGCCGTCACCCCACATTTCGATCTCGCCGCCATCTTCGGCTTCGGCCACCTTGCGGCAGAAGGCGGCGGGGGCTTTTTCCCGGCCGTCGTTCCAGGAGCCTTCCGGACCAAAGATATTGTGATAGCGCGCCACGCGCACTTCCATACCATAGTTACGATGGTAGGCCAGATACAGACGCTCACTGAACAGTTTTTCCCAGCCGTAGTCGCTGTCAGGCTGAGCGGGATAGACGCTGCTTTCTTCGGTGGTGGGATTGTCCGGGTCGAGCTGGTTGAACTCGGGATACACGCAGGCCGACGAAGAATAGAAAATGCGCTTGATGTTCCGCTTGCGGCAGGCCTCGAGGACGTTGAGGTTGATCATGGCCGAGTTGTGCATGATGTCGGCATCGTTGTCGCCAACGAAGACAAAGCCCGCGCCGCCCATATCAGCGGCAAACTGGTACACTTCGTCAAAGGGCTGGTCGATGACATGACTGCAGAAATGCGGATCACGCAGGTCGCCGATGGCAAAGTCGTCCGCCTCTGTCTCGGCGAACTCGGGAAACTTGAGATCCACGCCCCTGACCCAGAAGCCTTCCTTTTTCAAGCGTTTCACCATATGGCTACCGATAAAGCCGCCTGCTCCACAGACCAGCGCTGTTTTCATCTGATTGTCTCCAATGTGTCTCAACTTTAAACGTGAACTAGACGCATCATTTTAACTTTGTTCTCTGTATAATAAAAACTATAAAGCTTGAAATATCTCTCTTTTCATGACGTGATGCCCCAAACCGGATTCCCCACCGCCAATGGGTTTGTGGCAAGCGCGTTGCGCGGGCAGCAACCATTCTGGCCCGATGAATCCACCCCGGAGTTTGCCGCCGAGGTTGAAAACATCATTTATTCCCAGGCGATGGCCAGTGTGCTGTATCACCAGTACCAATCCAGGGAAGCCTGGCAATCCTGGCCTGAGGAGTTGCGCAGCAAGATCAACCGCACCGCGTTGTATGATGCGGGGCAGATGATAATGGTGGAAGCTCAAATCAGCCAGTTGCTGGACGCCTTTGCGCGGGAACGAATTCCGTTATTGCTGCTCAAGGGGGCCGCCCTGGCGTTCGGCCATTATCAGCATCCTGCCATGCGCAACATGGCGGACATCGATATTCTGTTTCGCCGCCGGGATTTGCACCGGGCCCTGCCCATCCTCGAATCACTGGGCTATCAATTCATCTATCGCCAGGGATTTCTGGGGCAGGAGTTCCTCTATCACAAAACGGGAGCCCGTGGCACGCTGCCTCTGGATTTGCATTGGCGCATCAGCAGTTATGTGCTGTTGGCGCATGTACTGGATTTCGAACAGATGTGGCACAGCGCGGACAAGCTGCCCGAAATCGGCGAACAGCCCTGCATATTGTCATCGGTTCATGCCCTGCTCCATGCCTGCGTGCATCTGGTGAAACATCAGGCTTGCGGCGATCCGATACGGATGGCATGGCTGGTGGATATTCGACTGCTCTGCGAGGGCCTGGATGAGGCGCAACGGCTGCAATTCATCGAGCTGTGCCGGGTCAAGAAAATAACGCGGATAGCTGGCGTAGCGCTGGAGCATGTCGCACAAACCTTTCCGGAGCGGTCGATCGAGGCGTTGGCCGAAACACTGAAGACCATCAACCAGGATGAGCCATCGGCACGCTTACTCGGGGGAGACACCCGTTCATTCATTCTGGCCGACGTGCTCTCGGCTGGTTCGGGCAAGGCACTTTGGCGCAGTCTGCAGGATGTTCTGTTTCCACCTACCGCCTATGTGTCGAAGTTTTATGGCAGGCGGGAACGATGGGCCCTCCCCTGGCTGTACCTGCGCCGGTTGGGGGAAGGAGCCGTGGAGTATTCACGGCGACGGAATTGACTCGACGGTCGGATATTTCCGTTCAACTGTCCGATACCGCGCCACGGATTGCATCCTGGGGCTGAGCAAGGAGATGATGAAAAGACACTCGCCTGCAGGTCGGACTTCAGTCCGACAGGCGACGCTGAATTGCCGCGGGAGAAGGGGATCAGGGCTTGCTTGCCCCCTCCCCAGCCCTCCCCCGCGCGCGGGGGAGGGAGTTATCGGTCGTATTTGATCACCAACCCTCATGGGTCATGAACCCAGGGAAGCGCTTTTACGACATTCTCCCCGGGGGAGGGGGCCAGGGTGAGGGGCGAAAACCCATATCCTTGGGTCGGACCTCAGTCCGACCTCGCTCCGTTGTTGTCGGGCTAAAGCCTAACCTACGGTCATATTTCCATGGGAATCCCGCAGCCAGATGTGACAGCTTCATCCATGCTTTCAATTGCCGGATACTGCACCACCGGCGCGGTGTGAACGCACCATTTTCCCCATTGGCCCCAATGCATCGAGGCGACCGTTCTCAAGTTTGTACACATGATCGCAATGCTGCACGGTAGTCCAGCGATGAGCCACGATGATCAACGTCTTGGCACCTTTCAAGTGTTGGATTTCGTCCACGATTTCCTTCTCAGTCTCCACGTCCAGGGCATTGGTTGCTTCATCCATGATCAACACCTGTCTTTGATGGTAGAAGGCCCTGGCCAATGACAGGCGCTGGCGCTGTCCGCCGGAAAGGCGTATGCCCCGCTCGCCAATCACGGTATCCACGCCCTGGGGCATGTTCTCTATCAGATCGAGCAGGCGCGCCTGGCGCAATGCCGCGTGTAGTTGCTCTTGATCGATACGGTCGGGCTCCACGCCCAGGGCCACGTTGGCTTTGAGGCTGTCATCGACGAGAAATCCCTGTTGCGAAAGATAGGCTACCTGCCCGCGCCAGTCGGACAAACTCTCAGACAATGGCCATCCGTTGTATTCGATCACACCCTCCTGGGGCGTCAGCAACCCCAACAACAGATCCAGAAGGGTGGTCTTGCCGGCGCCGGAAGCGCCAATCAGACCAATGGCCTCTCCTGCCCTGATATCCAGACTGATGTCATCGAGGACCGGGGCACTGGTACCGGGATAACGAAAACCCACATGCTTCAGCGAAAGCGACCGGAACTGGTCTTCCCCCTGCTTCCGGTTTTTCTGTGTATGAGCGGGGGGGGCGTGCTGCAGGCGGCGAAGGTCGTTATACAACCGGGACACTGCCTCCCTGTTGAATCGAAGCTGCATGATTCCACCCGAGAAAAGGTTGATCATGGGCAACAGGCGCAGGGCGGCCACGCCAAACAGCACCAGGAGCGGCGCCAGACCACGCAAGTCGCCATGCAGTGCCAGGGTGATGGTCACCAGCAACACGATGAAGCTGATCAGCAGCAGCTCGAGCAGATAGCGCGGCGCCGTCGATATGACCTGACTGCGGACCGCACTGGCGGCGCATTCCTCAGCCCCCTGGTTCACCAGGTCATGAAAATGATTTTCCTTGCCAAGAATTCTGATTTCCTTGAAACCCTGTATGCCTTCCTGCACGCCCTTGATGATCTTCCTGGCCGCTTCGTTGGCCTGACGCCCCAATGCGTCCTGCTCCCTGGAATACAGACGATCATAGGCAACGGCCACCATACCGAACAGCCCGAGCATTATGCTCAATGCCAGGATGTTGGACCATGCGAGGAAGCCGATAATCACCATGGCCACCAATCCGTTACTGAGCATACGCAACAACGGCAGGATCACGCCATGGGCATACTGGCCGGTGAGCTGTTGCAAGCCATGGATGTATTCCGAACTGTTGCGCCGCAGGTAATCTTCATATGGCATGTTCTGATATGCCCGCATGAGGATGGAACGCAGCCGCGTCTGCTGGTTGTATCCGAAGCGGATGATGTTGCGGTTTATCCACATGGACGCCACGGCCTTCATCAGAAAAAGGCCAACCAGTACGGCGCCAAGAATAACCAACAATGCGTCCTGTTGCCCTGGAAGACCTGCAGCATCCACAACTTTTGCCAGCACGCCTCCCAGAGAACCGGGGTCGAGGATGAGGGATACATAGGGCGTAATCAGCCCCAGGCTGGCAAGATCGAGCAGGGACAGAGCGAGAAACAGCAGCACCGTCCACGGCAGGCGGACGCGGTCTTCGCCCAGCAAAACGTATATTTCGTGCAGGTAAGACTTCATTTGTGGCATCAGCGATAGAAGGAACGATACCAGTCCACGAATTTTCCCAGCCCTTCTTCCACGCTGGTCGAGGGGCTGAATCCCACCGCCTCGCGCAGGGCATCCACGTTGGCATAGGTAGCGGTGACGTCGCCGTTCTGCATGGGCAGCATTTCCATCCTGGCTTTTACGCCCAGGTGATTCTCCAGCACCTGGATGAAGTCCAGCAACTGCACGGTGTTGTTGTTGCCGATGTTGAAGATACGGTACGGGGCGTAACTGGTGGCAGGATCGGGATCATCACCGCGCCAGTCCGGGTTTCCCGCGGCAGGCCTGTCGATGACCCGCACCACGCCTTCCACGATATCGTCGATGTAAGTGAAATCGCGCTTCATGCGCCCTTCGTTGAACACGGGTATGGGTTCGCCCGCGAGGATCTTGCGCGTAAAGCTGAAATAGGCCATGTCCGGCCTGCCCCAGGGACCGTACACGGTGAAGAAGCGCAAGCCAGTACAGGGCAGGCCATACAGATGGGCGTAACTGTGGGCCATGAGTTCACCGGCCTTTTTGGTGGCAGCATACAGGGATACGGGGTGGTCCACGTTGTCCTGCTCGGAAAACGGCAGCCGCGTATTGGCACCGTAAACGGAACTGGATGAAGCAAACACCAGGTGCCGCACGTCTGTATGGCGGCAGCCTTCGAGGATGTTGCCAAAACCTACCAGATTGGCATCCACATAGGCGTCCGGGTTCTCCAGAGAGTAGCGCACCCCGGCCTGGGCCGCGAGGTTGACCACGGCATCGAAGGAATGCCGGGCAAACAGCTCGCGCATGCCCTGCCGGTCGGCGATATCCAGCCTGATGAATTCAAAATGGGGATGGTCTTCCACCCGCTTCAGGCGCGCCTGTTTCAGGGACACTTCGTAATAGTCGTTGAGGTTGTCGATACCGACCACCTCATCTCCACGGTCGAGGAGGCGAATCGCCAGTTCATTGCCGATGAAGCCGGCCGCGCCGCTTATGAGTATTTTCATGTCTGTTACCGCTTCCCCTGGTTGCGGCCAATACCATAGTAGGTAAAGCCTTCTGCCCTGAGTTGTACCGGGTCATAAATGTTGCGCCCGTCAAATATCACCGGGGTCTTCAGGGCCTTGCGCAGGGCCTGAAAATCGGGGCTGCGGAAGACATTCCATTCGGTGACCACGGCCAGGGCGTCGGCTTCACGCGCGGCCTCCTCCGGCGTATCCACCAGCAGCAGATCCTCCCGCTCGCCATAGATGCGCCTGGCTTCATCCATGGCCACGGGATCGAAAGCCGACACGCTTGCGCCGGCTTCCCACAACTTTTCCATCAGCACCCGGCTGGGCGCTTCGCGCATGTCATCCGTGTTGGGTTTGAACGCCAGCCCCCAGAGGGCGATCCGCCTGCCGGCAAGATCGTCTCCGAAGTGCCGGCGAATCTTGTGATACAGCACCTCTTTCTGCCGCCTGTTGACGGCTTCCACGGCTTCCAGCAGCCGCGCACGGTAGCCTACCTGACTGGCGGTGCGTTCCAGGGCGGAAACATCCTTGGGAAAACATGCCCCCCCGTAACCACAGCCCGGATAGATGAAGGCATAGCCAATGCGACTGTCCGCACCGATGCCATGGCGGACCTGTTCGATATCCGCGCCCAGTCTTTCCGCCAGGTTGGCCAGTTCGTTCATGAAGCTGATCTTGGTCGCCAGCATGGCATTGGCCGCATATTTGGTCAGCTCGGCGGAACGGACATCCATGCTGATGACCCGGTCGTGGTTGCGGTTGAAGGGCGCGTACAGCTGATGCAGCAGTTCGGTGGCCCGGGCGTTGTCGGTGCCGATGATGATACGGTCGGGCTTCATGAAATCCCCAACCGCAGCGCCTTCCTTGAGAAACTCGGGATTGGATACCACGTCGAACTCCAGATCCACGCCACGTTCGGCCAACACCGAGGCCATCGTTTCGCGGACCTTGTCGGCGGTGCCGACGGGCACCGTGGACTTGTCCACGATGACCCGGTAGTCATTCATGTGCCGGGCAATGGTTTGTGCAACCTGCAATACATGCTGCAAGTCGGCGGAACCGTCTTCGTCCGGCGGCGTGCCCACGGCAATGAACTGCAACAGACCATGGGCCACCCCTTTGGCTGCATCGGTGCTGAAGGACAGACGCCCGGCAGCCACGTTGCGTTCTACCAGAGCATCGAGATCCGGCTCATAGATGGGAATGATACCCTGCTTCAGCGCTTCGACTTTGTTTTCGTCGATATCCACGCAGAGCACGTCATTGCCCACTTCCGCCAGGCAGGCGCCTGTAACCAGGCCAACGTAGCCGGTTCCAAATATGGTGATTTTCATAGCGTTTTCAGTACATGCATCAAGTTGTTACAATCCCCGATCTTGGAAAAAACCTTCCCTCTCCCCCCGGAGGGGAGAGGGCCAGGGTGAGGGGGATCAGGGCCTGCTCACCCCCTCCCCAACCCTCCCCCGCGCGCGGGGGAGGGAGTTATCGGACATATTTCCTCATCAACTCTCATGAATCATGAAGCCATCCCCGATCCTGGAAAAAACCTCCCCTCTCCCCCCGGAGGGGAGAGGACCAGGGTGAGGGGGGATCAAGGCCTGCTCACCCCGGAGGGGAGAGGGCCAGGGTGAGGGGGGATCAGGGCC
>JALVNE010000333.1 GCA_027026755.1 Sedimenticola sp.
AAGATGAAGCTCATTGGACATTCACCTGCTGGGTGAAAATTGAAGAATGGCTACAAATGCTATTTTACGCGATAATCATCGGGCGAACGAGGTTTTGATGGCTTGGGAAGTCACTGATTCAGGATAAACATAGAGAGTAAAATAATGGATGATAAAGAGAACGAATTAGTTGCGGTAAGAAAAGACGGTGAAATAGCTGAAGTGCCTTATAGATAGTCCGTCCTGCCTGTTTGTGGCTTTTTGTCATAAGCTGTTCAAGTGGGACAGGCACCTGCCGGGGACGACTATGAAGCGCCAGGCATCTCTGATGCTTACTAACATACTGCCGCCCCGGCAGGTGTCATCGGTTTCGATAACGAACTCTCAGGGAATGCCGCTAACGCCTTCCTATAATGCCTTCGCAGAAACCGATGGCCTGACCCTTTTCCAACTCTAGCAGATCCGGAGGCGCAACATGAACCCCTTTGATGATTTCGCGGCTATCATCGGCATCGATTGGGCCGATCGCAAGCATGACCTTTGCCTCCAATCACAGGAGGCTGAAACTCTTGAGTATTCCGTCCTGGAACACCGCTCCGAAGCCATCGAAGATTGGGCCAATGCTCTTCGACGGCGTTTCGATAACCGTCCTGTGGCTGTCTGCATCGAGTCTCGCAAGGTGCCCTTGATCCATGCTCTGCTCAAGTATGATTTCCTGGTACTCTTTCCAGTCAACCCTCAGACGCTTTGTCGTTATCGCAGGGCCCTGGTACCGAGTCGGGCCAAGGATGATCCTTCCGATGCCCGGTTGTTATTGGAGCTGGTATTGCGCCATCCCGATCAGTTCAAGCCCTGGTCTCCTCAGAGTGCATCGATGCGCACCCTGACGCAGTTGGTGGAGCATCGCCGCACACTGGTGGCTGATCGGGTGCGTTTGACCAATCGCCTGACGGCTGCACTGAAGCTGTATTTCCCTCAGGTTCTTGATTGGTTTGACGATAAGGCCACTCGGGTGTTTTGTGCGTTCCTGCAAAAATGGCCGACCTTGCAAAAGGCCAAACGCGCTCGCAAGGAGACCCTCCGAGGCTTCTTTCGGGATCACAATTCCCGTTATGCCGATGTCATCGACAGACGCATCGATGCCATTCAGGCATCGATCCCACTGACGGAGGATCCGGGTGTGATCCTGCCCAATCAGCTACTGGTCGAGGCTCTGATTGAGCATTTGGCCTTGCTCCTGGATCAGATCGATCATTTCGATGCGAAAATTGCGGAATGCTTCGCTTCTTTCGATGATGCGGCGCTGTTTCGTGATCTCCCTGGCGCCGGCAAACAGTTGGCGCCGAGATTACTGGTGGCTTTTGGGGAAGACCGGGATCGCTTCGGCTCTGCCAATGCCTTGTGTTGCTATGCCGGCATTGCGCCAGTAACGGAACGATCGGGCAACCAGTCCTGGGTACACTGGCGATACAGTTGCCCGAAGTTCTTGCGGCAGTCTTTCATCGAGTGGGCCAGTCAAACCATTCGCTATTCATTCTGGGCCCAGGCCTTTTACAGAACCCAGCGTGAGAAAGGGAAAACCCATCAGATGGCGATTCGTGCCCTGGCCTACAAGTGGATTCGCATCCTCTGGCGCTGTTGGCAGGACCGTAAACCCTACGATGAAGCCAAGTATCTGATGGCGCTCAAAGCACAGGGTTCACCGCTGGTGAAAGAGCTGGGGAATTAATCGTTTTTTCCTTGACGGACTACCTCAGGGCGTGTGTTAGCATGCAGATCTATCAAGCTATTTACAATAATATAACAGGCAAGACAGAAAAAATAACTGATTCATATAATCGATTTTATAAGGTTTCATTGGATGAAATAGTCAACTTGGAAATGCGCGTAAATCAGTTTTGTGAGCAATACCACATAAAAGAAATAAACTCGGCAATCACTATATTTCATATTAAGGACTCTAAGGAGCGTTTTTCTTCATTCGAAAGGCTAAGAACATATAATGTCGCAAACACAAGTCCAGTTGAGCGAATAAATATTGAATTAAATTTCCTTATAATTTTACCGAAGGTCAATAAGCCTCAGAATTATAAAGTTACCATATCGCTTGTATCTGGATTGGCTATTATTCAGAAGCACGAAAACGATATGCCAAAAGAGCTTCCTATTGCAATTATAATGAGAGCTATACAACAAGAGACAGCAGAAATAGAAATAGAATACGTTGATTATATCGTCGCTAGAAGTATGTCGGAATTATTTAGAGAGTGGATTGATTCACTACCGGAATTATCGCCAAATAAAACCACCGAGTGGTGGCAGTCGAAATCTCATTTTGTAAGGCAAATAATAGCAATGATATTTTTTTTGGAGGCGTATATTTTTCGATAAAATATACGGGTGTATTCCTTATTTCTGAAGCAGCCAATCTTTCTTCTTTGGCTAAATACCTAATCTATTCGTTCTCTGCAATAACACTCGCTTTTATGATTGGCAATTATCTGGGACGCAGAATCGAGAAGGCGATTGATTCAATTAATTCAAATAGTTTTTCGTGCATATTGGTTAATTCTGGAGATAAAAACTTATTTGGGAAGTATGAGGAAAAAAAGAAACAATCAAAAACTAGGCTAATTAGGGAAATATTGGTGGGATTTATAGTTGGCGTCTCAAGCTCATGGCTTGTGAGTTACTTGTTGTCATAAGAATTGATGCCCAACAAGGCAAATGCACTCGGACTGCTAAAAGCTGCGCCGCTACGCTTTGCAACTTTTAGCAGCCGGTGATTTGCGACGTTAGGCAGAAAAAACGGACATGTACTCAATAGTAATTCGCTTTGTTTTGCTTGGCCCAGTTGTGGGTTGCTTAGGGTTCGTGCTTGCCGATCAGTTGCTTTCAGTAACTGGCCTGAGAAGCAGTACGTTGGCAGAGGGTGGAGACATTGGTTCATTATTACTTTCGATTCCCTTGCTGTGGCTGTATGGAATGCTCATGGCGCATTTGCTAGGAGGCTTTCCGGCTGTTCTTACGGGGTTAGCGTATGCATGGTACCTTCGGAGGAAGAAGCACAACATTTCTTTCTATCTGCGGTTTGTAGTAGGCGCAGGGTTAGGGCTAATTTTCGGAGGTTTAATCGGTGTACTATTTTCCAAAGAAGTTATGGCGGTCATTCCGTGGCTGGCTGCGGGTGCCTTAGGAGGTTCCGTGGCCGCGAGTTCAGTAGGCAGTAGGCTTTTTGAAAGAGCTAGCTTGGTGTCAAATCTTGGGCATATTGCCTAACAATCGCATTAAAATCGCCCGCAAAATGCGCGGGCTCGGACCTCGCTATCGCTCGGCCGTTTATGCGAGGCGTTATGC
>JALVNE010000334.1 GCA_027026755.1 Sedimenticola sp.
CGAATTCCAGTTCCAGGAACAGGGTGGCCAGGAAGGTGGTGATGAGAATGCCCGTTTCCGCCTTGCTGGCGCGGGTCAGCACCTTGATCTGGTGGAACTCGATGAGATTCCACGCCACGAGCAGGATAACGCCCCCCATGGCGGCCACGGGGATATAGGCGGTCAGGGGGGCAATGAGCAGCACGATGAGCATCAGCAGCACGGCGGCGAAGATGGCTGACAGGGGAGTGACAGCCCCAGAGGCGTAGTTCACTCCAGAACGGGTGAAGGAACCTGAGCCTGCGTAGCTGGAAAAGAAACTGCCCACCATGTTGGAAAGCCCCTGGCCAATGAACTCCTGGTTGCTATCGATGCGCTGATGGGACTTGGTGGCGATGGCCCGGGATATGGACACGGCCTCGATCAGGCCCAGCAGCGCCACGGCGAAGGCCTCCGGCGCCAGTTGCTGGATAGCAGCCAGGGAAAAGTCAGGCGAGGACAGAGGGGGCAGATGTGAGGGGATGGCCGGCACCAAGGCGACGCCGTGTTCCTGAGCACCCAGCACCAGGGCGATTACTGCACCGGCGACAAGGGCCAGCAGCAAATGTGGCAGCCTGGGAGAAACTTTTTTCACCAGGATGGCGGTGAACAGGGTTCCCGCGGCAATGGCCAGCACATAGGGGTTGACGTTGCCTATCTGGTGGAAGATGTCCATCCATGTGTGGGCAAAGGATTCGCCCCGGGGAATCTCAACCCCCAGCACGTGCTTGACCTGGCTGGTGGCAATGAGGATGGCGGCGCCCGCAGTAAAACCGACTACCACGGTGTGGGAGACGAAGTTGACCAGGGTGCCCAGGCGGGCGAGGCCGAACCCAAACTGATAAGCGCCGGCGATGAAAGTCAGGGTCAGCGCCATCTGGATGAACTCTGGAGAACCGGGTTCCGCGTAACGGCTGATGGAGGAGAACACCACAATGGAGATGGCCGTGGTAGGCCCCGAAATCAGATGCCGGGACGAACCGAACAGAGCGGCGATGATGGGCGTGACCATGGCCGTGTACAGGCCATACTCCGGTGGCAGTCCGGCAATGGTGGCAAAGGCGATGCCCTGGGGAAGAACGATAATGGCCCCGGTCAGACCGGCGACAAAATCCTTCTTGACCGTTTCGGCATTGACCAGCGGCCACCAGTTGAGGAAGGGCAGGATGTACTTCAGCTTGTCAATGAGCTTGTTTTGCATCTCAGAAAACAAGGTTCATCATGCTGATGGCGACGATGAGGAAAAGGATGGTCATGATGCCCCCCGCGCGCATGAAGTCCTTCACCTTGTACCCTCCGGGCCCCATGATCAACGCGTTTACCTGGTGGGTGGGAATCAGGAAGGAGTTGGAGGTGGCAATGGCCACCGTCAGGGCGAACACGGCAGGATTGGCGCCTTCTATGCCCAGAGCGATGTTCACTGCCAGGGGCACCAGCAGCACGGTGGCGCCCACATTGGACATGACCAGGGTGAAGAAAGTGGCCAGTGCCGCGATGGCGAACTGAATTACCCACAATGGCATCTCGCCCACCACGGACAGGGTCTGCTCCGCGATCCAGCGGGCGGTGCCTGAGGTTTCCACCGCCAGCCCCAGGGGAATCAGGGAGGCCAGCAGGAACACTGTCTTCCAGGAGACGGCTTCATAGGCTTCCTCGATCTTGAGCACCCCGGACAACACCATGCCCACCGCGCCGGTGAGCAGAGACACGGACAGGCGAAGATCGGTAAACAACACCAGGCACAGGGCGATGGCAAAGAACACGGCAGCCCAGCCCAACTTGTGGGGGCGTTCTTCTTCCTGGGGGAATTCCGTGGTGATGACCACGAAGTTGCGGTCTTTCTTCAAGCGCGTCAGATTGTCCCAGGCCGTGTGCACCACCAGGGTGTCGCCGGCCTGCAGGGGCAGATCCCGGATGTTGTCGCCTTCCCCCAGGGTTTCACCGTTGCGGTGCAGAGCCACCATAGCGATGCCATAGACCTTGCGCATCCATACATCCCGGGCGCTCTTGCCAATCAGGTTGGAACCTGGCGGAATGACGATTTCTGCAATACCGGCCTTGGTGGCTGCCAGGGATTCGGCGAAAGTACGCAGGGAATCGCGTTTCTTCAAACCGTATTTCTCGACAAAATGATCCAGATGTTCCGGAGCAGCCACGATACCCAATACCATGCCTGGCTCGAATTCCGTATCCCGGGCAATGGTGTTGGGGCCGACCCGGGTTTCTTGTCCCGAGCGTTTGGTGGCGATGATGCGGATGCGGTAGGTGGTTTCCACATCGTCCAGCTTCTTTCCAACCAGCGGGCTGTCTTCCGGCACCACGACTTCATACAAGGCATAGTCGATGCCATAGACATTGTGCAGATAGTCCATGGTGCTGGAGGCTGTGGTGGAGCTGCCGTCTTTGTCAGTCTTGGTTGCCGGCAGGACGAAACGGCCGGCCAGGATGAAGTAGACGATGCCTGTCGCCACCAGCACCACGCCGATGGGCGTCACGGAGAACAGCCCCCAGGTTTCCATCTGTTGCTCGGGAGGCAGGGCTTTGTTGGACGTCAGGATCAGGTCATTGAGCAGAATCAGGGGAGATGAGCCGACCATGGTGACCGTGCCGCCGAGAATGGCGCAGAAGCCCATGGGCATGAGCAGCCTGGACAGGGGAATGCCGGAACGGGCGGAAATCCGGGATACCACCGGCAGGAACAGGGCGGCCGCGCCCACGTTCTGCATGAAGGAGGAAATGAAGGCCACGGTGCCGGAAATGATGGGAATGATGCGCTTTTCCGTGGTGCCGCCCACCTTGAGAATGAAAGCCGCCACCTTGGACATGAGCCCTGTCTTGTCCAGTCCCGCGCCGATGATCATCACTGCGATGATGGACATGACCGCGTTACTGCCAAAACCGTCGAACAGGTGCTGATTGTCCACCAGTCCCTGCTTCAGGCCCATGAGCGGCGCGAACAGGGAGGTAAGACCCAGGAGCACCATGATACAAACTGCCGCCACATCAACGTCCACGATCTCGAAAGCAAACAGATAGATGGTCAGCACCAGTATGGCGACCACCCAGGCGACTTCCGTACTCGGGCTGACGACAGCCAGGCCGACGGCCAGGAGGGCGAAAATGCCTGCTGCAACGAGCTGCTTCACGGGAAGGGATTTGGCGGATTTTTCTGACATAAGCGCGACCTTGAGAAGTAGTATATCAGTAGATTATGGAAATCTAATTATTATACCTTATGTAGGGTTTCTCCTTCAAGTTCAGCCACCATACCGGGATGGTCTCCGTGGTATATGAATGCCCTCAATCCGGGGCATGGCTGGCGCAATACGGAGGACCGGGACGTTTCCGCGCAAGTATGTATCTTCCGGGCCGCTGATTCAGGAGGCTTGGGGCAGGTAGATGTCATAGCGGGTCTTGACGCCCTTGATTTGGAAATCCGGCGCCAACTTGCCAAGAAAGTCCGCGCGGAAGGGGCGTTTCACCGCAACGCGTCGGCGGGCACGGCGGCGCGCCAGTTGGAGCAGTTCAGGGCCCTGGCTGTCCTGCCCAAGGAGGCGTTGCAGGCTTTGCATTTCTTTTTTCGCCAGGGCGGCTTTGCCCTTGTGGGGGTACATGGGGTCCAGATAGATGCTGTGCGGATATTCGTCCGCGGGCAGGGCGGTGAGCAGGGGAAGAGCATTTCCCTGAACCAGGGACAGGCGTCCGATGATGTCCGCCAGTTCCGCGGCTTCTCGCGCCCGGCGCAGGCCGTCTTCCAGCAGGGCATGGACGATGGGGGACTGCTCCACCATGTGCACCTCGCAGCCCAGGGTGGCCAGCACGAAGGCGTCCCGCCCCAGGCCCGCCGTGGCGTCCAGCACCCGGGGGGTGAATCCCGGTTTCATGCCCACAGCCCGGGCCAGGGAGGATTTGCGTCCTTCGCCTTGGCGGCGGCGGTGGGCGGCCTTGCCTTCGAGAAAATCCACGAACACTGGGCCAGGTGCCTTCGCACCGGTTTGGCACAATTGCAACCGGTCCTGGCTGTATTCCAGGTAGAACTCGGCATCTGGAGGCGGGGTGCCGGTCAGGGGGCAGCCCAGCCTGGCCGC
Organism: Sedimenticola sp.; assembly: GCA_027026755.1. Classification (GTDB taxonomy): domain Bacteria; phylum Pseudomonadota; class Gammaproteobacteria; order Chromatiales; family Chromatiaceae; genus Thiolapillus. The sequence continues at coordinate 4,107 of JALVNE010000334.1, forward strand.
CAGGGCTTCCGATTCGCGGGCGTATTCCGGCGAAGCCAGGACCACGACCGTCGTCATGCTGTTTCGTCGAGTACCCGGGTCACGGCGGCGCAGAGCCTTTGCAGCTCTTCGTCGCTAATGACATAAGGCGGCATGAGATACACCAGCTTGCCAAACGGGCGCACCCAGACGCCTTGTTGGACGAAGGCGGGCTGGATCTGATCCATGTCCACCGGCGTATTCATCTCCACCACGCCAATGCCCCCCAGCACCCGCACCTCGGCCACGCCCTCCATTTCCCGGCAGGCCGCAAGTCCCGTCTCCAGCCCTTGCTGGATGCGGGCTACATTGCTGCGCCAGTCGCTGTCCAGCAACAGGTCGATGCTGGCATTGGCCACGGCGCAGGCCAGGGGATTGGCCATGAAGGTGGGGCCGTGCATGAAGGCTCCGGGCGGATTGTGGCTGATGGTTTCGCTGATCTCCCGGGTGCTCAGGGTGGCGGCCAGAGTCATATAACCGCCGGTGAGAGCCTTGCCCAGGCAGAGGATGTCCGGGCTGATATCCGCGTGCTCGCAGGCGAACAGCCGGCCGGTGCGGCCGAAACCTGTGGCAATTTCGTCCAGAATGAGCAGCACCTGGTGCTCGTCACAGAGCTGGCGCACCCGGCGCAGATAGCCGGGCGCATAGAAACGCATGCCCCCCGCGCCCTGAACGATGGGTTCCAGGATGACGGCGGCGATGTCTTTGCTATGCCGTTCCAGCAAACGGCTGAATTCGGCGATATGAGAATCATCAAATGCTTCGCCAAAAGCAGGCGTGGGCGGCGGGGCGAAAAGCTGCTGGTTCAGGCTGCCCTGGAACAGGCTGTGCATGCCGGTGACAGGATCGCATACGGACATGGCGCCAAAGGTATCGCCGTGGTAGCCCTTGCGCACCGTGAGAAAACGCGAGCGCGTCTGGCCCTTGGCCTGCCAGTACTGGATGGCCATCTTCATGGCCACTTCCACGGCCACAGAGCCGGAATCGGCGAAGAACAGGCTCTGCAATGGCGCGGGCGTCAGTTCCACGAGCTTGTTTGCCAGCGTTACGGCAGGAGGATGGGTGAGCCCGCCAAACATCACATGGGCCATGTCCTGCAACTGGTTCTGGATGGCCTGGTTGAGTACCGGGTGATTGTAACCATGGATGACGGACCACCAGGATGCCATGCCGTCGATGAGCTGCCGTCCGTCGGCCAGGGTCAGGTACAGGCCCCTGGCGGATACTACGGGAAACACCGGGCCACCACCCATGGCGGCGTAGGGATGCCATACATGGGCGCGATCCAGTTGCAGGAGCTGATCCGGGGTCACGGCAGATGATAATGGGCGAGAATGCCCAGAAAGATCACCACGCCCACCCAATGATTGTGCAGGAAGGCCCGGAAACAGGCGTCTCTTTCCCTGTTGCGAATCAGCCACTGATGATAGAGCATGAGCCCGGCGGCGAATCCCAGGGCCATGTAATAGTACCTGCCCAGCATGAACAGCTGGCCCACATGGTAAAGGATGCCAAAGAAGAGCAGTTGCAGCAGGCCGATGATGAGCCGGTCATAACGGCCGAACAGAATGGCCGTGGATTTGACCCCGATCTTCAGGTCGTCGTCCCTGTCCACCATGGCGTACATGGTGTCGTAGATGAGGGCCCACACCAGTACTGCGAGGAACAGCCACCAGGCACGCGGGTCTATGCTGCCGTTCTGAGCGGCGAAGACCATGGGCACGGCCCAACCGAAGGCCGCGCCCAGGTAGGCCTGGGGCAGGCGGGTGAAACGCTTGGTGAAGGGATAACTGGCCGCCAGAAAGGCGCCCACGAAAGACAGAAGAATGGTCAGGGTATTGAGACTGAGCACCAGCAGGAAAGCCAGGGATACCAGCAGGGCGAACAGCCACAACGCCTCTTTTTCACTGATTACGCCAGCGGTCAGGGGGCGCTGGGCAGTGCGTTTGACATGACGGTCGATGTTTCTGTCTGCGTAATCGTTGATGACGCAGCCTGCCGAGCGCATCAGCACCACGCCAGCGACGAACACCATCACCAGCCAGGGCTTGGGATGGCCCTCAGCGGCGATCCACAGGGCCCAGAGGGTGGGCCAGAGCAGCAACAGAATACCGATGGGCTTGTCCAGGCGCATCAGGCGGGCATAGGCCAGCCATCGGCTTGGGGACGCGGTGTTTTCCAAGGCGCGGCCTTTTGATGACGATTCAGAGAATACGCTATCATAGCAAACCCCCCTTTTGCCGTTCATCCATGTGTTTTCCGTCATGATCCAAAAGCTGTTGCTGCCCTTCGTCCTTACGCTCTTTCTGGGCGCCTGCGCCACCAGTCCCACGGGCCGGCACCAGCTCATGCTGGTCAGTCCTTCCCAGGCGGTACAGGCGTCGGCCAAGGCCTATCCTGAAAAGCTGAAGGAATACGCCGCCAAGGGCAAGCTGAACAACCGCCCCGGAATGCTCGCCCGGGTGAAGCAGATTACCGGTCGTCTCATCGCCCAAGCCATCCGCATGTATCCCGAAAGCCGCAAATGGGACTGGGAAGTGGTGCTCATCGACGATCCGGACACCGTCAATGCCTGGTGCATGGCCGGGGGCAAGATGGCAGTCTATACGGGGCTGATAGAAAAACTGCATCCCACGGATGACGAGCTGGCCCAGGTCATGGCCCATGAGATCAGCCATGCCCTGGCCAATCATGTGGCGGAACAGATGTCCGTCGCCCTGGCTTCACAGCTTGGTCTGGCGGTGCTTTCCGCCACGGCCCTGCACGACAGCCGCTACCGCACGGCGGCCCTCACGGGCGCGGCCCTGGCGGCTACCCTGGCCATCAAGTTGCCCTACAGCCGCAAGGCCGAGTCCGAGGCGGACCGCATTGGCATCGAGCTGGCGGCCAGGGCAGGTTATGATCCTGGGTCTGCCGCGACCCTGTGGCAAAAAATGGGACAGCTCAACACAGGCGCGCCACCGGAAATTCTCAATACACACCCGTCGGCAGCACACCGTCAGGAAGCCCTGAAAGCCCTGGCGCCCCGGATGATGAAGTATTACCACCCGGAAGCGCCTCATCCTGTCTATCCCCTGGACTGAGTCACTCTTGTGAAATACCCATTATGGGTAATCTGACAACAGCCGGGCATTCCGGGCCAACAAGCCGCAAGGTGGCGACCGCGGGCAGCACGGCGCCCACCAACTTGGCCGACGCCCTGTTCACCGCCACCCAGCAGCGGGTGCTGGGGTTGCTGTTTGGCGAGCCCGAGCGCAGCTTCTACACCTCCGAGCTGATCGACCGCATCGGCGCCGGCTCGGGCGCTGTCCAGCGCGAACTCAAACGTCTGACCGAGAGCGGCCTGCTGACCGTCAAGCGCATCGGCAACCAGAAGCACTACCAAGCCAACCCTGACTCGCCGGTGTTCGAGGAACTGTGCGGCCTGGTGAGGAAGACCGTGGGACCGGCCGGATTGGGAAAGAGTTTGTGATGACGCCGCCGGCCGGACAAAAGGAAGCCTTTTCCCGCGTTGTGATCGATGCCCAACTCAAGGATGTTGGCTGGGATCTTACCGATGGCACAAGCGTCCGCTACGAGTACCAGTTGCCGGACGGCACCTTCGCTGATTACGTGCTGTGCGACCGCCACGGCCGTGCCATGGCGGTAGTGGAGGCCAAGCGGGCTGCCGTCAATCTGCAGGAGGCCGCGGAACAGGGCAGGGCCTATGCCGAACAGCTCGATGGCGTGCCCTTTGTCTTCCTCGCCAATGGCGACGAAATCCTCTTCTGGGATTATGAAAACGAAGCCTACCCACGCCCCGTCAGCACCTTCTTCAACCAGCCGGATCTCGAGCGCCGCATCGCCGGCCGGAAGGTCCGCATGGACCCGCTCACCGTTCCTGTGGACAAACGGATCGCGGGGCGGGACTATCAGCAGGAATGCATCGACACCCTGTGCCGGGAGATGAACGCCGGCCGGCGCAAGCTGTTGGTGGAAATGGCCACCGGCACCGGCAAGACCCGCACCGCCGCCGCCCTGATCAAGCGCCTGTTCGAGGCCAACGTCGTCACCCGTGTCCTGTTACGTGCTGCGCGCCGGGCGCCGCTTCCAGGACGAGAAGCGCATCACCATCACCACCCTGCAGAGCATGATCAACATCTACCGGGACTATTCCTCGGGCTATTTCGATCTAGTCATCACCGACGAGTGCCACCGCAGCATCTATGGCAAGTGGAGCGGCATCCTCAAGTACTTCGATGGCATCCAGATCGGCCTGACCGCCACGCCCTTCACCAGCGAGATCGAAACAGGTGACGAGGAGGATCGGGAGTTCGTCCGTGACACCCTGCGCTTCTTCGAGGTGGACCAGCCCACCTTCCGCTACGATCTGCGCCAGGCTGTCAATGACGGTTACCTGGTCCCCTACCAGATCTACAAAGCCAAGACGGTGAAGACCGCCGCCGAGGGCGGCTTCGAGGTGAAAAAGGACGAACTGGACTGGTCCGCCATGTCACCCAAAGTCCGTGAGGAATTCGAGCGGCTTTTCGCCAGTACCGACAGCATCAAGGTCGATCCCAACGCCCTGGAGCGCAAGTTCACTATCCCCGAGCGCAACCGTGCCATCGTGCGGGAATTCAAGCAGGTGATGGAGAACGGCTACACCGATGCCAAGGGTGTTCTGCGCAAACCACTGATCGGCAAGACCATCGTCTTCGCCGTCACCAAACGGCATGCCGAGACCCTGGCGCAGATGTTCGACGAGGCCTTCGCCCACGAGAAACCCTCGCCGGAGGCGCGCTATGCCGATTTCGTCGTCTCCGGATTCGGCAAGGACGACACCCTGGACGCGGCCACCAGGATCAAGCGGTTCAAGAAGGAGAAATTCCCGCAGATCCTCGTTTCCGTGAACATGCTCGATACCGGCTTCGACGCCCCCGAGGTGGTCAACCTGGTCATGGCGCGCTTCACCCGCTCGGTGATCCTCTACCGGCAGATGCGCGGCCGTGGCACCCGCAAGGCGCGGGGCAAGGCCCTGTTCACCCTGTTCGATTTCGTCGGCGTCACCGATTACCACGATGACGACGAAACCATGCCGGAAGGCGGGATCATCCGGGAATCGAGGCCGCGCAGCCGGCACGAGCCCCGCACCTTGCTGACCCTGGACGTCGACGACCACATCGACCCCACCACCCGCGAATGGGTGACCATCGACGACAACGGAAATTTCGTCTTCCTGGACCCGGACGAGCAGCAGGCCGCCCTGCTGGCGGCCCGGTTCGAGGCCTGGTTCAACAGCCAGCCGGGCCTGCATTCGGACCAGAAGCGGCTGCTGCTCACCATCGGCGAATACATCAAAGCCAATGCCGGCCGGCTGGAGGGTTTCACCCTGGATCACTTCGTGGTTCCGCCGTTCTCCAACATCGGCGGCCTGCAGCGCGCCATACAGACCTTCGGTTCCGAAGAGGGACTTGTCCGGGTGCTCGACAGCCTCAACCAAGCCCTGTTCGGACCTGGAACAACGGAAGTTGCGCTGGAATTGCCGACGAATCAATGATCGACTAGGATAACGTAATACCACTGGGACAAACAGGAACCCCACCATGGAAGCTGTGAAGATCTCACCCAAATATCAGGTTGTTATTCCCAAGCGGATCCGCGACGCCCTGCACCTGCGTCCAGGCCAGCGGCTGCAGATCATGGAAATCGGCAATCGCATTGAACTTATCCCCGAGCGCTCAATAAAGGAAATGGAAGGCTTCCTTGAAGGCATCGACACCGAGGTTCCCCGAGAGGACGACCGCCTGTGAACCACGTGGTGGACTCCTCCGCCTGGCTGGAATACTTTGCCGCCGGTCCCAATGCAGCGCACTTCCGGGAACCGTTGAAACAGGCGGACCGCCTCGTCGTCCCCACTATCACTCTGTTCGAGGTGTTCAAGGTTGTGCACTGGCAGCGGGGCGAGGACGCAGCGATCCAGGCCGTCGCCCTGATGAAACAGGGCCGGGAAATCCCTCTTGACGGCAGCCTGGTCATGCAGGCCGCACAACTGAGCCTGGAACTCAAACTCCCCATGGCTGACAGCATCATCCTTGCCACCGCGCGGTTCCACGGGGCCGAGCTCTGGACCCAGGACGACGATTTCGAGGGCCTGGAAGGCGTGCACTATTTTCCCAAAAAGAACTGAAGCCGATCGACCAATATGCCTCTCACACCCGAAATCCGCCAGAAGATCGACCAGATCCGCGACTACCTCTATGGTGGCGGTTATCCCGACCCCATGAACAACGCCGAGCAACTGGCGTTTCTGTTCTATTTCTACCTCAGCGAAGGGCAGGACAAGGAAGCCTAGGCCCGCGCCCGCATTGCCAAACAGAAATACACCAGCATCTTCGACGGTGACTGGGAACTGAAGAACCCTCTCAACGCCCCGAAGAAGGGTGACAAGACTATCCCGAAGGAACGGCTGCGCTGGTCAACATGGGCCAATGCCCTGAGCGGCGAGAATCTCGTGCGCTTCGTCCGTGACGAGGTGTTCCCCTTCTACCGGGAGATCGCGGATCAGGGCGCCGTCAACTTCATGGACGGCGCCCGTCTCGGCATCGACGACCCCACAGTGCTGACCCAGGTGGTCAACCTCATCAACGAGCTGCACTTGGACCAGTGTGATGCCGACACCAAGGGCGACATGTTCGAGCATGTGCTCAGGCAGATCAGCCAGGCCGGCGAGCTGGGCCAGTTCCGCACCCCGCGCCATATCATCCGCGCCATCGTCGGGATCATCGATCCGAAGATCGGCGAGACCGTCTACGATCCGGCCGCCGGCACCGCCGGTTTCCTGGTCGCCGCCTACGACCACATCTGGCTGGCCAACTCCTCCCCCGCCGCCATCGAGGAAGTGGAACTCGACGGCAAGACCATCCGGCGCGGACACGGTGACAAGCTATCCGCCGCCAAGTGGGACATCCTGGCCAACCGCAGCTTCTACGGCAACGACGTGGACCCCAAGATGGTGCATCTGGCCACCATGAACCTCAGCCTGCGCGGCCTGCCCAACGTCCACATCCGCCGCCGCAACGTGCTCACCACCACCCAGGACGCCCAGCAGAAGGCCGAGCTGGGCCTGCCGCAGGAGGGCTACCACGTCATCCTCGCCAATCCCCCCTTCTCCGGCCGCATCGACAAGGACCGCATCGTGGACGACGTAAAGGTGGGCACCACCACCGCCACCGAGATCCTCTTCCTCAAGTACATGATGGATGCATTGAAATCCCCCTCTCCCCGCCGGGGAGAGGGCAGGGGTGAGGGGGCAACGGGCGGTCGCTGCGGCGTCATCGTCCCCGAAGGCGTGCTCTTCGGCTCCACCAGTGCCCACAAGGAACTGCGCCGCCAGCTCCTGGAAAACAACACCGTCGAGGCCGTGCTCTCCCTGCCCGGCGGCGTCTTCCAGCCCTATTCAGGCGTTAAGACCTCCGTGCTCATCTTCAGGAAAGGCGGCACCACGGAACAGGTGATGTTCCTCCATGCCGACAACGACGGCTACAAGCTCGACGCCCGCCACGACACGCCTATCGAGGAAGACGACCTTCCTGATCTGATTGCCGCCTACACGGACAAGGCGGCCAATCGGGAAAAATGGCGGGCATACGCCCTCTCCCTCGAGGGAGAGGGCCGGGGTGAGGGTGCCCCAAAGGAGTGGACAGAAAACTGGTGGTTCGCCGATATCGATGAAATCAGGGCCAACGATTACAACCTCTCGGCCAGCCGCTATCGGCCGCTGGCGCAGACGCAGGTGGAACATCGTGATCCCAGGGAATTACTGGATGAGCTGGCTGCGATTGAAACGGAAATCATGGAAGAAATTGAGGCCCTGAGAGATGCCATTGCCGATTGAATCAAAAATATCCTCCGCAAACTTCGCTCGTCTAGATGAGGTGGCCGAAGTAATTCGAGGCGTTACGTTTAGCAAAGCTCAGAGCACAAACGAGCCATCAACAGATAGAATCCCTGTGCTTCGGGCAGGTAACATCTCCGACTCTCTTGATGTAACTAACAATCTTATCTGGATCCCGAGATCGCTGGTATCGGACAAACAACTATTGCGAAAAGATGACATGTAAGCGCCAAAGAATCAGCCCTCTTGGCTCCCCTCAAGATTTGTGTTCCAGGGCAACAGCGCTTCGATGTCTTCCACGGTCGTCGCTCCACCGATATGCTGCAGCACATGGTGGATGTAGGCAAAGGGGTCGATATCGTTGGCCTTGGCCGTTTCTATCAGGCTGTAGATGGTGGCGCTGGCTTTGGTACCACGCGGGGTATCGGCAAACAGCTGTCAATGGCCAATAATTTTGACCCCCTTTTGGCCAATATGTGACCCACCTGGGGCGTGAAAAAATCAGTTCTCGCGTTTGTGCTTCAGTCGATAGCTCTCTCCTCCCAGCATGAAGATGTGTGAATGGTGGATCAGCCGGTCCACGGTGGGCACGGCCACGTTGTCGTCGGCAAAGAACTCGCCCCAGGCGGTGAAGTCCTTGTTGGTGGTGATGATCACCGAGCGGTATTCGTACAGGGCATTGACCAGCTGGAACAGGTTGTAGCGGGCCTGGCGGTTCATCGGCAGATAGCCCAGCTCATCGATGATCAGCAGGTCGAACTTCTGCAAGGTGGTGATCTGCTTTTTCAGCTCGCCCTTGATCTCGGCCAGTTCCAGCTTCTCCACCAGGGCCAGGGCGGTGGTGAACAGTACCTTGTAGCCGGCCTCGATGGCTTCCTGGCCGATGCCGATGGCCAGGTGGGTCTTGCCCACCCCGGGCGGGCCGATGAACACCAGATTGGCGCGCTCGTCGATGAAGCGGAAGTCCAGCAGCTGACTGACCTGACGCTTGGTGATGGTGGTCTGATGCCGATAGTCGAACTCGGCCAGACGTTTGTCTACCGGGAAGCTGGCCTTGCGCCGGTTCATCTCGATCCGCCGCTGGTTGCGCCGCTGCTGTTCATGGGTCACCAGGGCCTCGGCAAAGGCCAGGTAGGAGATTTCGTTGGCCTCGGCCTGATGCAGCAGGTCGGCCAGGCCCTGGGCGATGTGGTTGCAGCGGATGTCGCGATACTGGCGGGCGATCTGCTCAATGGAGGTCATGGGACACCTCCTGCGCCGGGGGGAGCACCGAGGCATACCGGCGCAGCCGGTCGCTGCCACCCGTGGGTGGCATCGGGGACGGGGTCGAAGGCGCGGGGGGATCGACGAACCGTCCGGGATCGGCGGCATGGGCCTCGAAGTAGTCCCGGCACTGGGTAACGGTCAGCATCGGGCGTGCGATCAGCCGCTCCAGCAGCGCCTGGGGCAGGCCCGGATACTGGCGCAGCAGCTTCCGAAGGGCGACCAGCTGGTCTTTGTAGATCCGTGGGTTGGTCGTCTTGAGCAGGCGGCACAGGCGTGCCCCCGTGGCCTGGCCGATCTGCCCGCCGATGGCGGCCTCCAGGTCGGCGATCCGTACGGCCTTGTCGCGGTAGTGGTCGTTGTTACGGATGACCACGCCCTTCTCCTGGGAGATGGCGTGGCGGGCGATCACCTCACCGCTTTCCAGATCCGAGAGCAGCAGCTCACCTGCCTCGGCCCGCACCCCGACCCGGCTGCCCTGGTAGACCATCGGCGCTGAGTACTTGTTGGCCCGCCATGAGAGCAAACCGGTCTTGTCCACCTTGCGGGTCTCGGTGGGCACTTGAGACGCCAGGGAGGCGGGGGTGAGATAGGGGCCAAGCTGTGCCTGCTCGTCGCGCTCGAAGCGCGCCCGGGGCGCCTCACCGGTGGTGCCGTGCTGACGAAGGTTGGCGACCTCATCCAGCCACTGTCGGACATGGGCCTCGAGATGCCCCCCGTTCTCGAAAACCTCGCCGGCCAGCGCGTTGCCCTTGACATACTTGACCCCGGCCTCAACCTTGCCCTTGCTCTCGGGGTCATAGCCCTCGCAGGCATGGATGCGGAACCCGGCAGCGGTGGCATAGGCGGCAAAGGCCGGGTTCAGCGCCAGCTCCCGGTACTGCTCGTGCAGTACCACCAGCTTGGTCTGGTCATAGACGCACTCCTCGGGACGCCCGCCGAAGTAGTGGAAAGCGGCATCGTGCAGACGGATGAAGGTGTCCGTGTCGATGGGCCGGGGCGAGAGCCCGACATACATCAGGCGCGAATACGACAGGACGAAGACCACGAAGTGCACCGTGGTCGCCTCGCCGCCGACTGACAGCCCCCGCAGCTCGCCGCCATCGACCTGACATTGCACCCCGGGCAGACTCTCGACCGGCTCGTAGTAGCGCCGCTGGCGCAATGTCACCGTTTCCTTGAGCGCCTTGATGTAGCGCCGCGCCGAACGGTTCGAGACGCCCAGTTCCGGATGCCGTTCCTTGAGCTTGCGCAGCACCTTCACCGCGCTGAGGTTGGGAAACTGCCCCAGCAGGGTGACGATGTAGTCCCGATAGTCATCCAACCGCTTGTGCCGGCTGCGGTGAGCCTGCTGCTCACTAATGGCGACCTCGTCCATGCGCAGGTACTTGCGCACGGTGTTACGGGAAATGCCCAGCTCGCGGGCAATTGCCCGGATGCTCAGTCCAGCTCCCTCGTTGTGTAGTGCTTTGATCTTGTGAATCATAACCCACTCCTTCAAAAGTGCCTCCCGCCGTGTCGATGTACAGTGGGCGGGAAGGATACGGCCATTTGGCCCGAAATGCCCCTGGGGGTGGGTCAAAATTGTTGGCCGTGGGTGGGTCAGAATAGATGGCCATTAACAGCCTGATCGAGCAATCAGGCTTCGATGCCAAAGATCAGATGCAGCGCTATGTGCGCTGGTATCGTGAAGGCTACATGAGCAGCAACGGGCACTGTTTCGACATCGGCAATACGGTGTCTGCGGCCTTGCGTAGGTTCGAAGTAAACGGAAATGCTTGTGCAGGCGAAACCAACCTGATCTATGGCGGCAATGGTTCGCTGATGCGTTTGTCGCCAGTACCTCTGGCCTATGCCCGGATCCCCCAGAAGGCGATGAAATATGCTGGCGAGAGTTCGCGCACCACGCACGGACCCCCTGAAGCCGTGGATGCCTGTCGATACTATGCCGGACTGATTGTCGGTGCACTGGCGGGCGAGTCAAAAGCGACCTTGCTAGGATCCCATTATACTCCCACAGGAAAATGGCACAGTGGCGAGCTTTCTCCAAAGATTGACGCCATTGCTGCAGGTTCGTTCAAAGACCGCGAACCGCCCGATATCAAAGGTACCGGTTATGTGGTCGATGCTCTGGAAGCGGCACTGTGGGCGTTTGACCGTAGTGATGATTTTGAGCAAGGCGCCTTGCTGGCGGTGAACCTGGGCAATGATGCGGATACCACCGGCGCCATCTACGGCCAACTGGCAGGCGCGTATTACGGGGTGGAGGCCATTCCGGCACACTGGAGGGAGCGTCTGGCAAAGGCCGAGTTGATCCTGGATCTTGCCGATGAATTGCTGTCCCTGTCGAAATTTCTGGAAAAAGGGCGGTGAACAGTATGTACGACCTCTTCGTTTATGGCACTTTGCTCGAAGGACTGGAGCGGCACTCCTGTCTGGCCGACGGTGTTCGCATCGGTACGGGCATCCTGCGGGCTCGCCTGTACGACCTGGGGAGTTATCCGGGTATCAAGGACGGTGAATTACAGGTGCGCGGAGAACTTTATGCCGTGTCGGCAGAGACACTTAAACTCATCGATCAAGTGGAAGGCTACGATGAACAGTGGCCGGAACAGTCACTGTTCGAACGCCGCTCAGTGCCTGTCAGCCTGGATTGTGGCAACCAGACCATGGCTTATTGTTATTACTATGCCGGCCGAGTGGATGAAGACTGTCTGATAGAAAACGGTGATTACCTGCGATACCGGGAACGCCAGGCGGATTCGGATGGAAAAATTGAACAGGGGCGCAAGACAGCTCAATCAATCCTGTATCAATGAGAGAAGAAAAATGAGTGTTTGTCAAAACATACTGCGGTTCAACGGATCAGAAGACGACCTTGAGGCGTTCTACAGCGAGGTCAAATCCCTGGGTAAGGATTTTCCTCAATGGTTTGCCGATCTGGAAGAGCTGGGGGCGGAATTGACCTACCTTGTTCTGCCACGCCCTGGGTGGACAGCATCCATGCCAGCGTCGAGGACAATGGCTACGCGGATGAAATGCGGGGGGATTTGTAGTGAACTATCACATCATTGGGGACATTCACGGCCACGGCGATAAACTGGAGGCCTTGTTGCAGCACCTGGGTTATGTCCGGCAGGGTGGCATCTATCAACAACCCGGGGCCAAAGTGGTATTTCTTGGCGATTTCATCGACCGGGGCAAACAGCACCGGCAGGTGCTGGGCATCGTCAAGCCCATGGTCGAGGCCGGTCACGCCCTGGCGGTGATGGGCAACCATGAGTTCAATGCCATTGCCTATCACACCCCGCACCCGGAAACCGGCGAGCCCCTGCGTCCGCACACGGACAAGAACACATATCAGCACCGGGCGTTTCTGGACGAGTACCAACTGCATGACGACGAAACCCGGGAGATCATCGACTGGTTCAAGGCCCTGCCCCTGTATCTGGAAGAGAAGAACCCGAAGGGCAGGGTGCTGTTCCGGGCGGTTCACGCCTGCTGGAGCCAGCCCGTTATCGAGCGCGTGCCGGAGCGTCTGGATATCGACTATCTGGTCAAGGCATGTGACGAGACGCTACCTGAATATGACGATATCGAGGTGATCCTCAAGGGACCGGAGATCGACCTGCCGGTGGACTACAGCTTTCACGACAAGAGCGGCATCGAGCGCCACAACATCCGCATCAAGTGGTGGAACGATAAACGCCAAGTGAGCTACCGTGACATTGCCATGGTGCCCGAGGGCGAAGAAATCAACCTGCCAGACAGCTCGGTTCCTGAATCCGAAATCGGCGATTACGGCTATGGCAGGAACGAACCGCCTGTGTTCTTCGGCCATTACTGGCTCACCGGCAAACCCGCCCCCATCACTGGCAATCTGGCCTGCCTGGACTACTCCGCGGGCAAGGGCGGGCAGCTGGTGGCTTATCACTGGCGGGAGGGGAAGCAGGCTGTTTTGTCGGCGGACTGTTTTGTTGTGGCATGACCAGGAACATGGGTATCAGTGAGGTGAACCAGCGGCAGAACTCGGATCACAACTTCTATATCGGGTGGGACGTCGGTGGATGGAATTGCGATAAGAATAGAGCGAGCCGCGATGCCCTGGTGATACTGGATGGAAATTTGTCCATAGTAGGAAAGCCTTGGCGTGGGAACTTGCGCAGTGCCATCAACGAGGCGAAAACGACACTCGGGTGGATAGAGAAGCTGTTCCGGCTATGTGGGAGTTCATTGCCAGAATTTGACGCAAGATGCGTTCTTGCCATCGATACCCCGTTGGGCTTTTCCGAGGCTTTTGTTCGGCTGGTGAGTGAATACAAGGCTATTGGAGAGGTCACAGGCGAATCTGCAATGAACCCTTACCTGTTTCGCCAGACGGAGCTTTTTCTCTATCAGCGAGGTTTGCGGCCCCTCTCTCCAGTCAAAGACATGATCGGCAGCCAGGCTACCAAGGGGATGCATGTGCTGAGTCGTTTTGCACCCAGGATCAGTTCCTGTGGGGTATGGACCGAAGGGGAAATGCTCACGGTCATCGAGGCTTATCCTTCAGCCTGCAATGGGTCGGCTGTCATGGCTAAATTGCGGCGGCGGTTTCCGTTGTTAGGACATCAGGATAAAGAAGATGCCCTGACCTGCGCGCTGGTGGGCTATTTGTATGCGCTGGAACCGGAGAGACTTGAGCGGCCTAATGATGCAATACCGCACGGGGAGGGGTGGATCTGGATGCCGGTAGATGCGCTGGATCAGGAGGAGTGAGCAGGCCTTATCAGATAATCTGCCCTCGATTAGGGTCAATGGGGTTTCGTTTTCCATGGCGTGTTGAATGGTCATTCCTCCTGACCGCAGTCTATCACCCGCACAGAAAAAACGGGGCACTCCCCAGATGGAAAGCACCCCGTTGGCAAGTGGGCGATTGGGCTGAGCTGAATCAGCTCTTGCGCTGCGATACCAGCCGATACCACGATTGCCCCTGCAAATCTCTCCCCCGATACCGGTAACTCGGCAGTCCTTCGAACGCCTGCCGCTGGTAATACTGCTCAGCGCTCAGGGCATCCGCCTGTTGCAAAGCCGCTTTCAGTGCCGAACGGGGATACTGGCTGGCTCGGTCCGAACGGCACAGCAGATGGCGCAGGGTATTGGCCAGCGTGGGGTCGATTGTTGCAAGGTACGGCCCAAGGATTTCCAGGGTGAGGGCGTCATGGTGCAATACCTGCCCCAAATCCGTATAGCCTTGGGTTCCCCGGTACACCAATATCTTGCCAATATCATGGAGCAAGCCAGCGGTAATCAGCAAATCCCGCTCCAAAGCAGGCGAGTTCATTGGCCACAGCCCCATCAGATAATCCACCACCTCCAGGCTGTGACGCAACAAACCGCCCGGTTCATTATGGTGATGATTCAGGCTGGCAGGCATCCGGAGATAGGCCCAGGCCCGTTGCGCCTCCCCCAGCAGGGCATTCATCAGCCCTTGAAGCGAAGGATGACGGATGGAGGCCACCTGATGAACCAACCGCACCAAATCGCCCGGATGAATAGCCCAACTGCGGGGAATGGCTGTCACCCCGGCCATTGCTGGTGAACACAGTTGCCATTCCCGCAACGTGGGCCAGGGATTGGCTGCTGAGGTGGACGGCGTAAGCCGGGGCACCAGACAATCCCCAACCTTGGGCAGCGGGCAGACTGGCTCATTAACGCTGGTTATCGGTGATTCGAAGAACGGCGGCTCATAAAGCGCCACTTTCTCCAACTGCTGGTAATTGCCCAGCACAAGCAAAGCGCCGGTTCGCGCATCATCGAACCAGATGCGTTCACGTACCTGCACCACCCGCATGGGAAGAAAAGGACGTGACACTGTGGAAAACAACTGCTTCATGCCGCCACCCCCTTGAGCCGCTGCGCCTGCTCGATGGTGTGAATCAGCGCCCCAATGAACCGCGCCTTGTCCCGTTCCTGCCACTGTTGCAAGGTTTCAATCACCAGCCGCAACAGCACCTCGGCATCCGATTCCATCCACTCCGGCGCCTCCAGCAGGGCATGAAGGATCTTGCCATTGCCCCGCAGGTTGAAATGAATGGACAGCTCATTGGCTATTTCAAACACCAGTTGTTCAAAATGATTCCGATAGCCTTCTTCGTGGATGATGGCGTAGAGGGGCGTGGACTGAGAAGGCTTACTGCTCATCCTGCACCTCCTTCTCATACCTTTCCTCGCCCATTCCAGACGGGGGCTGAAAATTCGCCGTCAGCAACCGCTCAAAGGCCGACCCATCCCGGCGGGTCAGATTCGGTACATAGCGTGAATACACCCGAAACAGCATCTCCGTACTGGCATGCCCCATCTGCCGGGCAATCCATTCCGGATTCTCCCCCGCCGCCAGCCACAAGGTGGCTGCCGTGTGCCGGGTCTGATAAGGTCGGCGCTTTTTCAGCCCCAGATGCCGCAGCAGGGGATACCACACCCGCTTGGTCACATTGTTGTGATCCAGAGGATTCCCCTCACGGGTACAGAACACATACCGGGAACGACCCCGGGAAATCGCCTCCTGTTCCTTCAAAGCCTCATACACCGGCTGTGACATCTGAATCTCCCGCTGGGAACCATCGGTCTTGGTGTACTCTTCACGCCCATCCACCCGGGTCTCACGCACCAGAATCAGACGGTTCTCGAAATCCACATACTCCCACTTCAGCCCGTCGATTTCCCCCGTACGCATCCCGGTGAAGAACCGCACCGTATAGTAAGGCCGGAAATCCGCCCGCACCCGGGCCAGAATCTGCTGTACCTCCTCCAGAGAAAAGGGCTCCACATGGGTGCGCGGCACCTTCAGCGACTTGATGTTCCGGTAAGGCGTGGTAAATTCATACCGGTCAGCTGCTTCGTCGAGGATTTGGCGCAACGGCATCATGATGCTGTTGATGCGCTTGGGAGACAGCGATTTGCCTTTACGCCCCGTGTCTTTGGCGAGTTCAGAGCGAAAGGCAAGGATCTCCGCCTTGGTGATGCGGCTGACCCTTTTCTCCCCAAAGGCCGGCTTGAGACGGCCTTCGATGATGATGCGCATGTTCTTGCGATGACTGTGACGCCAGCGCACCTCGTTCTCCGCGAACCAGGTATCGGCAAAGTCAGCGAAGGTGGGTAGCTCCGCATCCCAGTCCGGGTTGACGCCCATAGGATAAGTACCCTGGTGGACGCCATTCATCGGCACCTGAGCTGCACCTGATACCCCCGTGGCCTGGGACACCGCTTCCGCCACGGGATTACCGTCCACTTCCGGCGCTGGTGTCTGAAAATGCGCCAGGTTGCGGCTGTTGGGGAAATACTTGGCGTAGTCGAAGGTGCCGGCCTTGATGTCTTTCTCAATCTTGTCGACCACACGCTGAACCTTCTTCCGGTTGGTTGCCGTGTCATTCAGATCCAGATATTCCCGGCAGCGCTTTCCCTTGTAACGAAAATCCACGAACAGCTTGCCCGTGGCCTTGAGTACACGAACACTAGCCATTGCAGACACCTCCGTTGGACATGGGGAGCGTAAAACCACCGGCCATGGAGAACTTGGCCATGTCTTCCTCGATTTGCTCCCAGATATAGAGAATCTTGCGCCCGCCAAAGGGACGGATGTAATGAACGCCTTCCAGCAAGACGCTGTCCTTGAGACGTTCACGGATAGTGCGCGGGTCGTACTTGATTTTTTCAGACAGTTCATCAGTGGTCAGATAAGTACACATGGTTGTTACCTCGTTTTTCAGTGGTATGGTTCAGGCACTGCCCTGAAGCAGCAGCCTGTCGGCGAGACCCTCCCGCCTTCAGGTTCAAGATACCGGACATTTCAAAGATGCAAGTTCAGCGCTTTTTGTCTCTCGTACACCTCCTGGCGTTTTTGAAAATGGATTCCCAACCAACCCTTTCTGGTTGGCGCAATGCCCTATGCATTGCCTGTCAATCAAGTCGAACGAAGAATGCAGCCAGCCCGGTGTTCCTTGTCGCGTACAAACCAACAATGATATAGTTCGTATGCTTATTGATTCTTGAGCGACTATATTGACCTGCTGTAGAGTATTATAGCTTCATAATGAGCATTTGCAAGTCTTTTTGCGCTACAGGAGAACATTTTTTGGTGAAAAACCATGATCAAGTGCCATTTATCCCGCCTGATGGGAGAAAAACGACTGAAAATAAGTGAGGTTTCCCGAGATACCGGGATAAACAGAGGCACCTTGACGCGCCTCTATCATGAAACCGCAGAGCGAGTGGATTTATCGACAATAGCCGCACTATGCGACTATCTGGAATGCAGTGTGTGTGAGCTATTTGAAAACGTACCAGATTGAATGAAGGTGCTGTTTTTCACCTGGCTGTTGAATCCGCAGTTGCTGAGTGTGGGCACATGTGGGCACAATCATGATTGTGCCCAGAGCAGAGCGAAAAAAGCCCTTTTTGGACTGAAGGTCGTGATGAAAAGACATAAGCCATGACCTGTTTTGAGCCGGCCCGAAGGTCATCAAATATTCGGTCTGGGCACACGCCCCGACGGTCAAAATCCGAAGCATGGTGAAAACCAGAAAAATGGCATGGGCACAGGGCGGGCACAATTTGGGCACATTGTGGGCACAATGCGAATTTCGCCCAAACACAAAAAGGTTATGAGTCTAACTCTTTGTATATGCATATGGAGTATTTAATTGGTAATATTCGGGGCCTTAATGCTGCATTTGGGCGCCACGGTCCTCTTTCTAATTATGGCCATACAAGACAAGACAACGCTTACGAACAATCAAAACCGTGCTGATGAGGATTCGAAGCTAGCAAGGCTGCATATTGAATATCCAGATTTTTTGACCTTAAGGCTCCTTCCTGAGTGGCAACAGGGCTATCTATGGGCGGTAAAACACCAAGTGCTTCCTCAATTACTGCTCATTATTGATTGTTGCCATATTGCCGGTCAGCCGAGCTATTTGGGTACGGTGTTGTCTCATTTGGCTGCTCCAGTTCCCAGGCAACAACTGGAGCATTGGTCAGCTCGCGATCCCTTCTGTCGTTCCCTAGCCGATTTGGCGAGCGCTACTGCCCTGGACACCTCGATTCTCTTGTCTTACCCACCACTTCCTACATTTGAACCTGCCACGAAACAATTTGGAGGAAAAATCAGGAATTGGTTCCTCGTAGCCATGCTGATTCAGCCTGCACCAGAAGCTGCGGAGCCTGCCATGAAGAAATGGCACGACGTCATCCGGACGTGGCTTTTGGTAGAAGCCTTTCGTCGGGCTCATGACAGACACACCTTGGATGCCAACATCCGTTTAGTCTCCAATCGGTTGATATTTGCCAGAGAGAAGGATAATGGGTGGCAGGCTATTATCAATGCCTTGACCACATCGGGGGAGTCTTTCGATAGTTTCAGAAGAATGCTGATTTTCCGGGCCGTTGAATCCAAGGGGCGGGGTTTTCCCGAGCCTCCTAAGCGCAAAACTCGGAACAACTTTTTTAACAAAATCATATATATAGCCGAGGGAAAGGAGGCGAGGGAGAACGTGCCCGGAAATGAGGGAGTAACGGAGCTTATCTCGGACGGTATACCGCTACATCTTGTCCGCCCCGAACCAGTGGTTCCCGTTGACGCATTTCCCAGTCTGGATGAGGAGGATGACTTTGACGATGTCCAGGGTGTTATCCGCCTTGAGGGAGAAGAGCCAGATGATGATCTTTTCGGAATTCCGGTGGAACCAGAGCGGCCATATCTGCATCACCGACAGAAATCGCGCTCCATACTGACGCTCACAGGAGAGCAACTCCATTACCTGCCATGGTCATGGCACAGCATTAACCCCAATGAACTTGCGCAATTGGAGCGTTGGGTAGATGGAAACCTGAATGAGTCTCCCGAAAGTCCTCAGGCCTTGTTGGCCGCTATAGTCTGGATTGCTATGGGCACCTCAAGAACCCTTCTGCGTGCATTGCAGATTCCCATCGCGGACGCGCTGAACGACGAGTGGACATTGAGCAGAAAGGACTGCGTTCTCAGACGAAAACGCCCTGCAAGACTCTCTGCCTGGAAGCCAAAAACGGACCAAGAGAGATCCTGGATCCTTCCCGCCGCCTCCCATTTGACACTCACGCCCCCTGACTCGGTCAGGCAGGTATTGGATTGTGCGCTATCTACGCATCCTGAGGCCGTGCGGATGAGCGAGCTATGGCCAGAAGATGCCGATATTGCTGCTCCCAAGTCGATGTTTACCCGCCAGATGACGGGAGCGCTGTCCAGGATAACCTCCTCGATGCTGGCATCGGTCTTGCCATTACGTGCCTTTCATAACCGGGAGAATGCAACTTTTACGCGTTTTGTCGCAGCCCATCCAAACTCGGGATTACCGGCGTCTTGCGCTTACTCGGCGTGGTCCAATGAAGACGTCGAAATGGTGTTGAATTCTGAGGGGAGTGCTTCAGGTGAAGAAAAGCTCTATGCTCCGGGATCGTCCATCGGTATGGGAAGTTTGTTGCTCGCGGTGGAGTCCCACCTAAAAAAGGATATTGCGCAGGCCCATGCTCAGCTGGCAAAAGCGGAATTGGCGGGTGATCTCGTAATGACTCACAACCGTTACACTGCGCTTCAAGTCGAAGCACTGTTTGCGGCTACCGGGGGGCGTGCTGTTCGTGATCCGTTCGAGTCCCCACGCCATTTCGATTTTACCAACGACTTGGTGTTCATTGATGACAAAGCCAGTGGCCAACTTCGGCAAGGCCGGATTTTTCCTCTAGCGCATTCACTGGCCCGTCACCTGGACGAGGAGTACTTTCCCTACCTTGAGCGGCTTGTCAATGCGCTGGGCCCAAAGCACCGAGTGTTGGCTGATGATATTCAGTCTTTACTAGGAGATAGCACCCAATATCGCATGCCGCTTTTCTTTTTCCTCACGCGAAATCCGGAGCTGCGCTGGTCATCTGTTTCCGAGTCAGCAATTAACGCCCTGAATCTGTTCCATTCTCCCTTGCCTCTTCGGCTCTATCGTCACCGTTTGCCCAACCGGCTGAGAATAAAGGGAGGTGATCCCGAGGTTATCGAAGCAATCCTGGGTCACGCCGAAGCAGGAGCAGCCAGTTATGGCGATGACTCTCCACGCTGCTGGCGGGACGACATGGAGCGGATTCGTCCCCTACTTGATCAGTGCTTCAACGAGCTTGGGTTCAAGCTACATGCCCCCAGAACGCTTAAGCTCAATGAAGACTATCCGGCCCTTCCAAGTGATACAAGGGAGAAAACACTATTCGGTGCCAATGCGCGGGCACGTGAACGGCGAAAGCGTCGCCGTAATCTCATGCGAGAAGCCAAGAACCAAATCGACAATTTCCTGGCGGGCCGGTCGTTTTCCGAGTTGCAACCTGAAGAGCTCCAGCAACTGTCTGAAGAACTACTGGGAATCACCGAAGGACGTGCGTCTTCGGAAGGATATCTTAAATACGCTTATCTCCAGTCACGCATCGACCAGGTTTGGAAGAAGAAATCCAAATGGCTTCGTTCCCGTATGAGTTACCGGCAGGCTGACACTGCCGTCAGCCCTTTCACCTTGCTGTCGACACAGGCCACTGCCGCACAACACGAACTACAGGAGATATTGCACGGTATTCTGGGCAGATGTGCTGTGGCAAACATCCCCCTCGGAGAGTGCCGTCTGCTGTCCGTGGCGCTGCTGTGCGTGGATGCCAAGATTGCCTCACCCCCTCTCCTCGAGTCGGTGCTCGAAGTCCGAGACTTCAGGCTAAGCTATCTAGGTGGTCAGTACTTTCTGGAGTATGCCCCCGATCTCACTGGAAGACTTGAAAAGGGCCAGACGGCCATAACCGTACAGCGCTTTGAGATTCCCCCCAAGGTGGCGCAACTACTCGATCGTATCAGTTCAGCGGATCGCGTCCGAAGCCTGCTGGAGGAAACGACCGCCGACAAGCTGAGCAGAATTTGGAAGGCGTTGGAAAAAACTGGTGTCATCAACGGCCATTCACGCAGTCACCGCCAGTTGATCAAGGCACTTTGCCAGGTAATGGATCAGTTCATTGCGATGAATCGTCCGGGTCAGGTTGCCGCGATGCTTTCGGGCCGACGGATCTCTGTCTCACTGGATTGGAAAGACCGGATTCGTAGGGATGAAAACCGAATATTGGTGGCAGAGGATGCATCTGCACCAGAGGCGGCTCTGGAAACCGCTAATGAGCTGGAGAACCGGTTTGATCTGGCTCTAGGGCGCAGCAGCACCGCCATACGCCATCCGGAAACAAAGGAGGAACGCGTGCTAATGGACAGCGCAAAGCGGTTTTTCTCCGACTTGAGGAGCCAGCTACGCATCGATGGGGAATTGCCACAAAAGTTCACGTCCTTGCAGCGCAAAACCATCAAAAGTCAACTTAATCGGGTGTTGCGCAACGGGACGGGAACAGTATCGGGCGCTGTCTATCTGTATGGGCAGTGGATGCTCCAATTGCTTACCCAGGAAAAGAAAAAGGGCAGACTATTGAGCCCGTCTTCAATCAGCCGCTATTTCACAGCACTGTCCCCAGTCATGCAGGAACTGGCGTGTAATTTGGACATCCTTTCCCTGGACGAGGATGAGCTGACAGATTTTTATGAACAGCTGCTCTTGGCCCGCCCCAAGCTGGCAAATAAACAGATCGTGGAAGAAACATTAAAACGGTTTCATGCTTGGGCAAGGAATCTGGGAGTGGCGGAACCGGACTGGGAAGAACTCGCACTTTCTTCGTCCTACTGGAGTGTTCGACCTACCTTCTTTACCGAACAGGAGTATCTGGATGCATTGGGTGTACTGCTCTCCGCCAGGAGGGATGACGCTCACAGATCGTTACAAGCCGCTTTCCTTCTACTGTTGTGCTATCGCTTCGCGCTCAGGCCAAAAGAAGCCCTCGGCCTTCTTCGGAATGATTGGTGCCAATGGGACGATGAGATTAATATCCTCGTACGGAAGAACTATCTCAGAGACCTCAAACGGCCGCAGTCTCGTCGACAAATTCCCCTTCTTTTCGAGCTGTCCCGTCGCGAAAAGACGCTGATCGAAAAAATATTGGGCCTGTCCGAAGCGGCCTACGGGAATGATATGCGCGCCCCTCTGTTTGCGGATGCAGACACTCCCCGCTCGGTCGATACACAGAAAGAACTGAAACTCATGGCGACACAATCGCTGCAGTTGGTAACCGCTAATGCAAAAATGGTGCTCTACTCGGCGCGACACAGCTGCGCGGCAGAAGTATGTCGCGCCTTGTATGGTCTTGGGCCAAGCAGCCGTCTGGCTGGTCCATCATCCAGCGATCACTGGAGGGCCGAATGGATTCGAACCACCTTGCTGGGCAACTCAGAGGTGGCAACCCGCCGGACGGCTTGGGCGCTCGCGCGTTTCATGGGTCACGCCGGGCCACTTACCGCGCCCAAAAACTATCTCCATTTCTTTACCGAATGGGCCGACACATTTCATGCCTGGGCGCACGTGGAATATCAGAGTCCGTGGGGGACCATCAGAAACCTTGATGTCGAGCCCCGTTCCGACCGCGTCATACCACTTTTTACTTCCCGGCAGCATCAGTACCAGTCCTTGACGACAGTGATTGCCCTGAAACTGATGCGCCTGATCGCCCGGGGCATCGCTTTGGAGCGAGCCGCGACAGTGCTGTCACTGAAGATCGAACAGGTCCACGAATCGGCCAGACTCATCTCCAAGGTTGGTGAAAAACTGCGGCTGGCGAAGCTGGGTCGGGAAGTGGCACAAAATGACGGGTACGAATACCTCAGGCGCCTAAGCGAAGGGGCTTGGAGCCGGTTGCTCAGTCTGGCGAGAATGGCAGAACAATCGGAGCGGTCGGTTGAATCTCTGATCAATGTGGACGAGTTACCGAGCCTCATCGGTCCAACGCGTCAGCTTCTGTTGTGGGAACCCCATCATTTTGCCTGGGCACGCCAGCTGCTATCGGCCCACAACCTGCCTCGGGAACAGTACGTCGTCATTCCCGGAGGCGGATCTTCTGACATCAGAAAGATGATGGAAGCGATGGCCGCAGAACATGGATTCCTGCCTGATCCTCCCACCTGGGAACAAACCAAGACGACAAACGCTCAGCAGCCGGGATCTCCACCCGCGCAGCAGAACGGAAGCAACTCGGTATCCAGAACCATCAAGCGGCCACGACTCGACGTTGCTGAGGAAATCGTTCGGGGGCGCCCCCGAAAGGTACCCGAACGGTGGGGGATTGCCTGGAAGGAATCCGCCACTGCCGAAGTGCGATCCGGCATCGAATGGATGGTGCTGGTCGTTGCCACGGCATTGGGTACTCATGCATCGATCCCCAAGAAACAGGAAGCAGGAAAAGACGGACATAGCTGAACCAAAAATGGTACACTTCATTCCATGGATCCGGATTTGTCACTCGAGGTAGTCTTCTACCAAACGGAATCGGGCAACGAACCCGTTCGGGAATGGCTGAAGACTCTAAGTAAACCGGACAAGCAGGCGATTGGTGCAGACATCAAAACCGTTCAGTACGGGTGGCCTATCGGTATGCCCGTCGTTCGTAAGATGGAGCCCGGTCTGTGGGAGGTGCGGTGCCGTTTGGACAGGCGTATTGCCCGCATTCTGTTTACATTGAAGGGACACCAGATGGTACTTCTGCATGGCTTTATCAAGAAGTCTCAGAAGACCCCACAAGGGGATCTGCAACTGGCCAAAGAGCGAAAAGCCAAGCTGGAGAAATATGATGAGTAAACCAATTGGCAGCAGTTTTGACGAATTCCTGGAAGCAGAGGGTATCCTGGCCGAAGCAGAGGCCATTGCCGTCAAGCGTGTACTCGCCCATCAGTTGCAGAAACTGATGAAGGAACAAAAGCTGACCAAGACCCAATTGGCAATAAAGATGGGAACCAGCCGATCTGCCCTGGATCGGCTGCTTGATCCAGACAATCCTTCTGTCACACTCCTGACCCTGGAAAGAGCCGCCCGGGCATTGGGGAAGAATATCCGTATCGAACTTGCGGCATGAGCCGCACTGACAATCACTAGAACATTTCCTTGGTCGCAAATTGGCCTTGACAACTGCTTGGTTATGGGAAAGAATTTTTCTTGTAGCCCGAAGCGGGCTGCCGGCGAAACGGTTATCGTCGATATAATTATTACCGCATATGCTCGATCAACACTCAAGTGATTGAGCAAAGAAGAGGTGGCTGAGCCTCTAAATCATCAAAGCCCATGGCCGTCAGCCAGCCATGAGGTCGGAAAGGCTCCTCAGCGAGCCGCAATATCAAGTTATCTATAAAGAGGGCTTCTGCCTTGGAAAGGCCGTCAACAGCTTGTTGATGGTCTGCGATTTCGCTCGCTCGAAATAAATTCCCGCAGAAGCCGCATCTCTTTGCGCTCGTCGCGCAATAAGTTCTCTAATTGTTTTGTCTGCGATACAAAACCGCTTGTTACGTTTCCCCCGTTTGTACCCGCAGATTGTGTCAGGCGGGGAGACGGGAGTTAGTTAATAATGACTACTAATGAGATAGCATCAAAATATAAATGCGCAATCGCAGACGTTTATTATTCATCGACATTCGGTTGCGAGACAAGAGGATCAAGAATTTATGTCTCGACGGATAATGTAACGTTGCGCCCTTTGTTTCCCCACTGCGTGCAAATTAGAGGCATTCTCCAATCTATAAATCCAGAGGGAATAGATGTGACTCCTTATCAAGAGGTGCATGGTGGAGGATTAACCATGGGTTATGAGATACGTTTAGACCTGGATGTATGGAGTGAGGAGGATTTGGACAAAGCGTCCTGGAATATCAAAAAATACGTTCAATGTATTAGCAAAGGTCTTTGGGTTTCCAATATGGGAGATTTGGTGTCTGATAACGATTCATGTGATGACGATCCGTTATATCTGCCTGTGGCTAAATCATTTCTAGAAAAAAGAGGAGGGAGTAATATTTCCAGACCGTTCTGCATATCGATTGGCTGGGGTAATGATATAGAAGACCTTTTATTACATGGGAAATATGGAGACAGGCCCGCTATTGACAGGAGTCCGGGGCGGCTTAAGCATATATATGGATCTATAGAAGATTTATCTGGAACGACCATGGTTTGTGGTATAAAAACCGATGATAATAATATCGTTCGATGTAGTTTTGATTATAATAAAATGGCAATGGCTCTTCGGGAACGTCTGTGGGATAATAACAAATATGATATTACAATATTCGTAGAGAAAAATGCTAACGGTAAGGATGTGAATGCAATCGTCGGTATATCCGATAATCCGGTGGATCAAACATTGTTTAATCCGAGCGAGTGTTTGGTTTCATGACAAACCAGTTTTTTACGCTTTTCGATGTTTCGTGTGGAATTGCCGGGATTCGTTCTGAGTAAAACCGCATAAAATGTCGAAGAGCCATTATATTTTGCTCGCCGAGATTCGAAGGCCCCTATCTCTTTTGCTTAGTTATAGCTAACTGTAGAATAAGGATAATCATATTTTAATTTTTCTCGGCTTCCCTTATCGACTCATGGTTCAATAGAATATATATCATCGTTGTTTTGAGTCTTCTGATGATTGCTCAATGTCCCGGTATTCCTTTTCCAATTTATATACCAAAACCATGATTATTTTTCTGCCGGTTTTGAACAACGAGGAAGCGAAGTTGATCATAATTCCAAGTAGTATCATAAGCACGATCAACCCCGCCAGTTGTTCCATTTTGTAATCACCCCATCCAGTCGCGTTGCTTTCATGAACTTGTTGCGATACTATCATTCCAGAGCTGCTTCAGCAATGACGCTTTATCCGTAACTGGCGGTTTATAAAGTATTTTTTATTCTGCATTCTGAATTTCGCTTACGACCAGCGTTTTTCGCTACCTTAACCCTTTCCTCTTTATGTTGTGGTGTATTCCAACACCAAACATATTGTGTATTAACCAACTATGAGGAAAGGAAAATGGAAACCATTGATTTCATATTGCCCCTGGAAGCGCTGAAACAGCACCATCCTGTGGATCATCTCGGGCTGCAGTACAAGCCCCTGTTGCGCGTGTGGCTGCTCAAGCTGGCGCTGATGCTGGGTTGGGACGAGGAGAAACAGCAAGAAGACGATCCTTTTGTGTCACTGTACGGCGTCGGCCTGGTTCATAATGCAGCTTTCCAGGAGTTGACCGGTCTGCCTTTGGCGAATCTTGCGGAAAACAGTGCGAAGGCTGGACAACTGGATACCCGGCGGCTGCATGAGTTGTTGAAGTCCTCCCTGGAAGCCTGTTGCCGAAAACCCCTGGAGGAGAATCTTCCTCTGCTGCAGAACATCGCGTTGCTGGGGCGCCTGCTGCAACTGTCCAAAGCGGAAATGGCTTTGTTGTTGTTCGCGGCTGTCTTTGATGGATTCAAGCGTTTCAGCGAAGCGGTCCATCGGCAAGACCAGGAGGGCGGTAAACAATTGGTGGCGCAGGTTGTGGCCAGGCTGTCCGGGCAGCCGGTTGATGATGTAGTTGCGGCTTTGAATGTGCATGGCGTCCTGTGCAGCAGCGGTATCATCACCCTGGATGAAAACGGTGATATGCACCGCACCGTATTGATCATGGAGGGCTTGACAGAGTATTTGCTGGAAAAACGCCGGGGTGAAGATGAACTCATGGCGTTTTTCTTCACGAATGCGCCGGAAAGCAGCTTGCGTCTTAGCCATTTTCCGCATCTGAAGCAGGATATCGACATTCTGCGTCCTCTGTTACAGGGAAGCCTGGATCAGCAGGAAGCCGGGGTCAATATCCTGCTTTATGGCGAACCCGGTACCGGCAAGACCGAGTTTGCCAAGGCTCTGGCCGGTCAGATGGATGTGGTGTTGTATGAAGTGCCCACTGCCGAGCAGGACGGAGAGATTCTGTCTGGAGAACAGCGCATCCGCAGTTTTGGGGTCAGCCAGAAGCTGCTGCAAGCACATGGCCGTTGCCTGATGCTGTTTGATGAGATGGAAGATGCCTTCGAGGATCTTCAGTTTGACTTCCATGGCAATGAGCATACACGCAGTGTGGTCACCTCCAAGGCCTGGCTGAACCGGATGCTGGAAACCAACCCGGTTCCCACCCTGTGGATCACCAACAGCGTGCGCGTTGATCCGGCGTATCTGCGCCGCTTTGACTATTCCGTGCGAATGGGGGTGCCGATCGAATCCGTGCGTCAGTCGTTTGTGCGGCATCATTTCGGTACACTCAATCCGGACGATCGCTGGGTGGCGAAAATTGCCGCTCGAACCGGCATTACACCGGCCCAGTTCGAAAAATCGGCCCGGGTGGCCAAACTGGTATCCAGTCAGGGACAGCGTGATCCCCTGATGGTGGCGGAACGGGCATTGAAACAAAGCAGCCGTCTGCTGGGTAATGGGCATCCCGCTGCGCGAGCACCCCAGGCCACGGCCTATGACCTGAATCTGGTCAACCCGGACCGGAACCTGGAAGACGTAATTCAGGGCCTGGCGCGGGTCGGTGCGGGCAGCCTGTGTCTGTATGGCCCGCCCGGCACCGGCAAAAGCGCCTTTGGGGCGCATCTTGCCGAGCGCCTGGGCAAGGAGCTGCTGCCGCGCCGCGCTTCCGACCTGCTCAGCATGTGGGTTGGCGGGACGGAAAAGCGGATTGCGGCCATGTTTGAAGAAGCCGCGGACTTGAATGCGGTCTTGTTGCTGGATGAGGCTGACAGCTTTCTGGCTGACCGTCGTAATGCGCAGCGCAGCTGGGAAGTGACCCAGGTCAACGAACTGCTGACCCAGATGGAAGCGTTCGAGGGCATCTTCTGCTGCACCACCAACCTGATGCAGCATCTGGATGCCGCCAGCTTGCGCCGTTTTCTGTTCAAGGTAAAGTTCGACTACCTGAGGCTGGATCAGCGCCTGGCCATGTTTCGCCGGGAACTGTGGTCGCAAGGCTGGCGGGGCGAGCTGGATGAAAAAGTGTGGGCATCCCGTCTGAACAGGGAGGAACGGCTGACGCCGGGCGATTTCGCCGTCGTGGTCAAACAGGCCAGGATGCGTGAAAAACCGCTTACACCAGATGAATTCTTTGAACAACTTGTTCAGGAATGCGAGGCGAAACCGGGAATGAAGCGGCCCATCGGTTTCATTCACTAAACCCAACCGCCGCCCCGGCCAATCGAAAGGCCGGGGTGGCAATGCCGTTGCAAGACTTGGCTCCATCGAACAACAGGATGGAGCGAGCAACCAAACGGCAAACCATTTCAAAAATGCACCATAACCATGAGGACGAAAACATGATGATTACTGACGGCGAATGTCCCCTTTGCCAGGACCAGATGCTCCGGCTGAACGCCCTCGACCTGCTCGAATGCCCGCGCTGCCATTTACAGATCGCCGTGGCGGACAGCATGACCGCAACCGTGATGCCCAAACGGGGTGACGGCGACTTTTATGACGGCTCCACCCGGATAGCGGAGGTTAGCGGCCTCATGCTGGCAAAATCGAAAAATGGAACGGTGATACCTGATCTGGAAGGAATCCTTCAGACCAGACAGGAAATCGAGGAGTATATCGGTGAGTGAGCATCAGGTAACAGCCGAGGTAAAAACCGTCGGCGAACTATTCAAGGAAGGAGATCTGAAAATTCCTGACTACCAGCGTCCATACAAATGGACAACATCCCATGTCCACCAACTTATGCAGGACATCGAGCGCGAAGCTGCGGAATGGGACAAGAAAGATAAACCGGATCACTACGAATATCGCCTGGGTTCGGTAATCATGCACAGGAATGATGACAATAACGGGATTGTCGATGGGCAGCAGCGGCTCGTTTCACTGACCCTGGCCCTAAAAGTGCTCCGCAGCACGGTTGACCTGCCACTGCTGAAAGCGAAATTCGGTTCCGATATATCAACACAGAACATCCGTGCAAATTATGAATTTATCAAGCGCAAGTGGAAGGATGAGAGCCAATACGAACAATACCAAAATTTCATCCTGAATCATTGCACAATCGTTGTTATCACGCTTTATGATCTTGATGAAGCCTTCCAGCTGTTCGACTCACAGAATGCCAGAGGAAAAGAACTTGAGCCTCATGACTTGCTCAAGGCTTATCATCTTCGTGAAATGGGTAATAATATCAGTGAAGATCGTAAACTCAGCTATGTGAAACAGTGGGAAGATTCCGCCGCTCGTGAGGAAAAGAACACTGGGCTCGTCACGCTGCGATCATTAATTGGACTTTATCTCTACCGTATCCGCCGATGGTCTAAGGGGTTGAAAGCTGGTGAATTTACAAAAAAAGATATAGATGAATTCAAAGGTGCAACCATCGGAAAGCATGATTATCGGTATGTCCATCTCTTTCAAGGGCTTGATGCGCTGCGCTTGAGCAGCAAACAACATCAGGTCGATGAGCCAATTATCAATGGTCATTGGTTTTTTGAATATGTTTTTCATTACCTGGAAATGGTTGATCAACTATTTCCAGAAATTGATGATGAAGAATCTATCGATAATGATGGAACATGGATGTCAACATACAAAAAGATACACGCCTATGACGGTTGGGGGCGTACCGGCGACGCTTATGTACGGAATCTGTTCAAGGCTGCCTTGCTTCATTACTATGATAAGTTTGGAGATGATGATTTTGAACAAGCGGTCAGCCCAATCCTCCACTGGGCATATGGCTTGCGCATCACCCAGGGATCGATCCACAAGGCAACGGTTGAAAACCATGCACTTGCGAATGGTGATACGATTGACTCTGGTGCTTTCCGCCTGATTAGCCTGTCTGCGCATCCTCTTGGATTTATCGAAGAGCTGGATAAACAAACGGAAAAACTGAAAGGCGAAAATAGGTCGGGAGTAAAAGGCGTAGATGAGATCTTGGAACTGTTCCCAGAGGAATGGAAAAATGACCAAAAATGACAGAAAGCCAGAACCCGTCGCGTTAGCGGAAATCGCAACGGGCCGTAAGTTCAGAGTTCCCCTCTACCAGCGCAATTACGCCTGGACGGAAGAAGAAATTCAAACACTGCTTCAGGATTTGTGGGATTCATACAAGGGACAGGCTCGACAACATTATTATCTTGGCAGTATCGTTGTACAACAGAAAGAACAAGCCAATGGGGTAGATTTCCTTGAAGTTGTTGATGGACAGCAACGGCTAACCACTATTTTTCTCATGGATCTGGTGTTTGGTTTGACCCATAGTCGCATGGACGGAAAAAATAAAATAGCGGAATGGCTGAAGTTTGAAGCGCGCCAGGCGTCGAATGATCTATTTGAAGCTCTTCAAGACAGCGAGAAAAATGGCGAAGGCAATCTCGGTAACGAGCAGAGAAATATATTAAACGCCTGGAAATATATTAAAGGATGGAAATCGCAGAAAATTATTGAAAATGATGAACAGAGTAAGGGTTTTGTCTCATATGTCAAAAACTCGGTATTTCTGTTTCTTGTTCATCTGCCTGATCAAACCGACCTTAATCACTACTTCGAGATCATGAATAATCGGGGTGAGCAACTTGAGCGTCACGAGATTCTGAAAGCGAGATTATTGGAAGCGTTTAATAGTAAAACCGATTCGGATAAACGTCATATCATCGCGTTGATCTGGGATGCCTGCGCGGATATGAATGGATATGTGTTGGAGAATCTAAAAAGACGCGGAGTGCTGGAGAATCTAAAAAGAAGGGGGATAGAAGATCTTTCAGAAGCTATCGATTTTCAGTTGCATGATAAATTGGACAATCCAGCCTCAGGGGAAACACCTGCCCGCGCCCTGGAAGAAACGCAAAAGGACGATACAAAGAATGGCAATTCTTCTCATAAGGATATTTCCCACAGCCCTCGGTTTCGGTCTATCGTTAATTTTCCTAATTTTCTGCTGATTGTTCTCTATCTTTACCTGTTGGAGCAGCGCAACTCAGAGTATCCTTCTCTGGATGACAAACAGCTCATCAAGCAGTTTGATGTGAGATATTTTAACGATCTCAAGATATTTGATGACAGAAAGCGCGCGTGGGATTTTATCGGGACGCTATTGAAATACCGCCAGTTGCTCGATATGTATGTGATAAAACGGGAGCAGCCTCAAGACGGTTCGCAGGATTACCGATGGACTCTGAAGCGCTGGCGAAGCCAAGACACCAATCTGACAAACACCTATGAAAAGGGAAATGACCGACTTATCGCGGTGCTTTCGATGCTTCATGTTTCTCATCCCACTCAATCCCACAAACGTTGGCTTGTTGCGGTATTGCGGTGGTTGGAACGCCAACAACCGGATAAACAAACGGTTGATGCTGGTGATTACCAACAATACCTTGATTGTCTCGCCACCGTCATTGGTGTAGCGACATTGAAGGAAGGAACTGTCAAAAACTGGGATAAAATCATAGCGCAAAACAATCTTGATCATGCTGAGTGTTTTACAAAGGAAAATGTTGGTAACAGCGACTGTCTCGACAAAGGCACGGCTACCCCACACTATCTATTTCACTGGCTTGATTATTTGATTTTGAAACTAATTCAATGCGATAGCAGGCCCGGCATGGAAATAAAAATAAAACTTGCGGGGCTATCCGATGGTGATTTGAATAGGCTGAAAGAAAAGGCGAAGAAATTTCGCTTTACCATGCGGTCTTCAGTCGAGCACTTTCAGCCGCAAACGCCGGATGATAACAGTGAATATCCAGAGGGATGGTCGGAGGATAATATAGACTGCTTCGGAAATCTCTGCCTGGTTCATTCCGGGTTTAATTCCAGCTTGGGTAACAACACCCCATCGGTAAAAGCCCAAAAGATATTAGACAGCCGTACTCTCGTAAGCCTTGTGCTTGCGGAAATGGTAGCAAGACTTAAACCGGACGATGAATGGACACCAAAGCAGGCACAAGTACACCGCAGTAATATGATTGAGCTGATGTGGGACGAAATTCACACATTGAAATGTGAACAAAACCCATCTGCCGGGTAGCCGCGCAGGTTGGGCAAAGCGTAGCATGCCTAACAAAACCCTGGCGCGGTGCCATGAGATGAGCGAGGTGGCCCGTGCGGCTGGGCTTAACCGGGAAAGCCTGTAAAAAATCTTCAACGGCAAAGCCCAGCCAAAATGGGATAGAGTGCGTTGTCTGATTCGGGCGCTGCATGGATGTATTTGTCGCCTGATCCAGGTTGGACAAAGCGACGCATGTCCAACAAACGCATTATAAATCAGCCAAAAACCCAATCCCGGCGGAACGATTTTTCTCCTTGAACTCCGCTTCCTTGCTCAGCGCTTCATACAGGGTTTCTGCTGTCAATGGCTGGGCGGACAGGCGTTGCTGACGCACTACGGTGGCAAAATCACCGGGTGTCAGGTTCCTGTATCGGGACAAGCGGCTTGCCCAGCGTTGCGACATACGGAAGCGCACGCCATGATCCTTGAGGGTTTGGCGGAACATAAGGGCTACCTGTTCCGGCGTCATGTAGTCGAATTTGATCTTGAAATCGAAGCGCCGGATGGAGGCGGCATCCAGATCGTCCACGAGGTTGGTGGAGCAAATGAATATGTCCTCGAAGGCCTCCATCTGGGTAAGCAGCTCATTCACCTGGGTGACTTCCCAGCTTTGCCGCGCGTTCGTTCTATCCCGAAGAAAACTGTCTGCTTCATCCAGCAACAATACAGCGTCTTCCGCTCGCGCCTGTGAGAACATCTGGGCAATCAGCTTCTCTGTCCCGCCGACAAACATATCCAGCAAGTCGGACGCCCGTTTAACTAGCAAGGGCTTGTCCAGCACCTGCGCAATATGTTTCCCCAATTCGGTCTTTCCGGTGCCTGGCGGGCCATACAGGCACAAACGCGCGGTGGCATGCCGCTTCAGGCCCTGGAGCAGGTCTTTGATGTCGGTGTCCGGATTGATGACATCCAGCCGATAGGTCAGTTGCGTCGCTGTGCGGATCTGCAAGGGGCGCGTATAGCCCATGGCTTTCAGGGTATTGCCCATGACGCGCTCCATACACTCCTGGGTGGAGGCAGTATCTTTCTTTTCGAGCAGCGTGGTCAGTTTGGCCGCGCGGGCCACGATGGCCGGAGACAGGTGGGTGTTTTCCGCCACAGCTTCCACCCATTGCCGTGATACCGCTGTTTTCCTCAGATTCCTGCGAAGAATCTCAGCGCGTACGGTATGCGGTGGCGTGGGAACCTCAAGCACATAGTCGAAGCGGCGCAGGAAGGCCCGGTCGATTTGCGTAATGCTGTTACTGATCCAGATTGCGGGTATGGGATTGTTTTCCAGCAAGTTGTTGATCCAGCCTTTCTTGTTGGCCCTGCGGCCGGCGGGAAAAAAATCCTCCAAGCCACCAAATGAGGTGGGAAACACGTCCTCTATCTCATCGAAAAGGATAAGGCTGCCGGGCCTGTGAGAGAGCGCCTCCTGCGTCAAACGGTAGGCCTGGAAGCGGTAATTGTCGTTCAGGGGGTCACCCTCTTCATCGGCAGTGCTGATTTCGAACAGCTCGCCGTCTACCATTGTGCTCAGCATCCTTGCAAACTCGGTTTTGCCCGTACCCGGTATGCCGTAAAGCAACACGTTGACGCCTTTGATTTGGTTCTGCAATGCGGTTTGCAAATAGGGGACCAGCAGCTGCATATCCTCCTGCAGATGAGGAAAATGATCCGCGCAGAGCCGGGGGCGTGAGCCCGGATGAAAATACTGCTCCAGCATGTGCAGGACATCCGGATGCCGCCGGTAAAGGGTGTCTGACAGTCCGTCCGCCAGGCCCAGTTTGCCGGATAATATCTCGCTGCCATTTCTGCTGACTTGCAACAGGCCAGACCGCTGTAATGCGTTCTTCGCATCCAGGCTGCGCCTGATCCTATGGGTGCTGATGTCCAGAATCACCGCCAGCACCTGCATCACGCTTTCCGAGGTGAGGTGTTCCAGGGTGTTCGCGGTTTCTTCCAGTCCAAGATGGGTTTCCAGGATAACCGCGAACAGCAAGATCTGCTGATCGATTTCATCGAGATGCAGCAACTTGGCCAGCTGGCCAATATTGGCCGTCAGATTTCCCTTGGGCGCTGTACGGATCTTTTTCAAGTAGTATTCCTGGCGCGCCGATAACAGCTGTTTGAATTCCTTGGTAGTGACGTCTTCATCTTCCAGATGGCCAAGACCTATTGCCTTGAGCACGGCGCCAGAGCTGGTGTAATTTGGTTTTCCGCCCCAGCTTCCCAGCCCTTTCATGCCCTCCAGATCCAGCAATATTCTGGTACACCACAAACCTACCAGGTTGTCATAAGGGTGTTTCCATACACCTGCACTTTGCTTTTTTCTATGATGATACATGCCTGAAGCCCTCGAACACTGTTGTTGTAACCACACCGATACTTTACTTGTTCCAGGCAATTGAAATAAGATGCTCAGTCAGGGAAGGCGACAAATGTTGTCGCCATAAACAAAGGGGGCAAGAATGTCCAATACCATTCTGCGGCAATGGGCCATGCTCAAGGCGGTGCCGCGAGAGCCGAGAAAAATTGATACCCGCTCATTGCAGCAACTGCTTGAACAGGAAGGCTTCAATATTTCCCAGCGCAGTATTCAGCGGGATTTGAACAATCTTTCCAAGGTCTTTCCCGGTTTGCAGTCTGATGGCAACCGGGATGTGGCGGGCTGGTTCTGGAAAAGCAATACCGCGGTTCAAGACTTTCCGGCCATTGATCCTCCCATGGCGCTGACCTTCAAACTGGCGGAATCATTTCTTGGCAGCCTGATGCCGCCGTCGGTCATGGATCTTATCCGTCCTTATCTCGACGCATCGGACAAGGTGCTGGAAAGCATCGACGAACAGGGGTACCGAAACTGGGCCTCCAAGGTAGCTGTGGTTCCCAGAACCCAGCCTTTGATTCCGGCGGTGGTGGATCCGGACGTATTGCGGGTCATCTATGACGCTTTGCTACATCAGAAACGCTTCAAGGGCTGGTATAAACCGAGGGGAAAGGCCGAAGCAGAATACAATTTCAAG
This sequence comes from Sedimenticola sp., assembly GCA_027026755.1. Taxonomy (GTDB): domain Bacteria; phylum Pseudomonadota; class Gammaproteobacteria; order Chromatiales; family Chromatiaceae; genus Thiolapillus. The sequence continues at coordinate 39,262 of JALVNE010000334.1, forward strand.
CCTTATGGCATTGTTTATCGTGACAGTGTCATTTATCTGGTCGGCGCGGTCTGGAACTATGACGATCCGTTGCAGTATGCCCTTCATCGGTTCAGCAAATGCGAACCTTTGGATGAAGGCTTTGAGTTACCCGGGAATTTCAATCTGGATGAATACATCGCCTCGGGCGCATTTGAATATGTGGTGGGGGATGGCAAGCCCTTCCGGCTGACGGCCCTGTTCTCACCGGAAGCAGGCATGCATCTGTTCGAGACGCCGTTGAGCAAAGACCAAAAGATCGTAAAAAAACGGGACGGGCGCTTGCAGGTAAGCGCCACTGTCAACAACACCCAACAGCTGCGATGGTGGTTGCTGGGGTTTGGTTCAGGTATCAGGGTGGTTACGCCGGCCTGGTTGAAAAGGGAGTTGGGGCATTGATTTGACGTATGCCACTGTGGAGTAAATGATGAGGCAGCGGAAATTTGTTGCGAAATCCGGGTTGACCCATTTGTTAGAGGTGCCCTTTAGTAGTATGTGGCTTTGGCGAGTCGGCTGGAAGTTTTTGTTAGCGCCCTCATTTCTCTAGCGTTTCATCAAATCGTTCTATTGAAAATGCTGCGTATGACTCCAAAAAAGCCTTCATTGAGCGATTTTTCCGCTTCCTAGATTCCGCAAAGCTTATCATTTCATCGAATAGATAGAGTATCTCGTCTTTCTGCTGAATATCGAAAGGCAAATAGAATAGTTCATATTTGCTATAAATTCGTTTAAGCTTCAGTTCGTTGTTGGTAAGGTCGTTTAGCTTGCCATTGAAAGAATCAACTGGATTGACCTCTGGCTTTTCGATTAAACCTTCTTGCAATAAGTACTCGTAGTCTTTATGAATTAATCTTTCAATTTCTTTGCTTTGTATTTTTATCTCAGAAAATAGGCGTTCTTTGAAAATTTCTAATGCCCCTGTGTCAAACATTGATTCAGACACAGAGCAAGGAAGCCAATGCCCTAGATATGTCTCAATTCCATAATTACGAAGCAAGTTTTCAGTATTATCTAGATGTTCCGGGACATAATCAAACCGAAAATAACGCTTACTGACCGTGGCGGTTTCAATGTTGAATCCTGCCGTTTCAAGCGACTGGTCAGTGATTCGTGATTTCCCGTTTTCACTTAGGCGGTATCTTATAGAAAGATATTGTTCTAAATTTTCATTCCACTTATGTACAAAAACACCGGATTGCAGTAATGCATATTTGAAGCTAAACTCCTCTTTTCGAGAGAATCTATTAAGCTGTTGAGGGTCTAATGTTTTTAGCTTTTCTAATTGTAATAGATGTTGCTCTATGATTTCAGTGTCCTGACTATCTATTAGGCACTCATAATTACCTCCTCGTCTTATTAGGCCCGCCCCAGTAAGGTTGGCTGAACCCAATACAATGCTACCAGATACAACGCTACCGTCATCATCAATGGAGACAAGTGCATATACTTTTGAGTGAAACAAATTGCTTGATTCGACAGCTTTTATGCTCACTACAAGGTCGTGAAATGAATCACAAAACTCTTGCAAATAATCGCCTCCATATTCAATGGCTGCCCTACGGTCAATGAAGATTCTGACATCACTTATATACGCAAAATCTTGCACTTCGTTAATCAATTTACGTGCTGCTTCGCTATCAAAATAACATGAACATAAATGTAGAGAGTGATAACGCCTTTTATCGATATTACCAAGCATATCAGTAAGGCATTGCTTCTTCCCCGACCTGATGTGTAAGTAATTATCCATGAGTTTCCTCGTTGTTATTGTGCGCGCTAATAAGTAAAATAGGCGACTGTGGGAGCAGTTGGTGTTGATTTCTAACCCTGAACGATGGTTTCTTTCCCCTTTAGTTATTACCATACCAAATATCCGGGATAGTATCCACATGTAGGCTTAGGGGAATGACTCCAATGCAGCTTGTGAATATCTGGGACTGAGTCAAGTTCCCCAAGTTGTTGAATTTGCGCAATATCCCCCTGAATTAACTTGACCCCTTACCTCTACCACTTTTCCTCTGACATAATCGCCCCATGGAACCCCGCTTCGTACAACCGCACCCGCACACCGAATATTCCATGGTGGACAGTGTGGTACGTCGTATTTCTACCTTGTAACTCCCCCTTAAGAAGACTTAAGAAGAGCAGGAATCCGCAGCGGCAGTGATGGGGCAATCCGTAGGGTGCAATAGTGCTGCGTATTGCACCAACCCAGCTGCTACAAAGATGCCCCGCGCATGGGGCATAATCGAATTTTGGTTTGGTGTAATGCGGCTGCCGCCTATTACACCCTACATTGCTGGCGGTTGTCGGGGTGGTTCCGTGTCAGGGTAGCTGCGCCAGCTTGGTTGAAAAGGGAGTTGGGGCATTAGGCCGATTACTGAATAGCAGCCCACAATATCGTAGATTCCATAATAAAATTTATACCAACAGTAAGCACTGGCTTGCGTTTCCCCGCTGCCCCAAGTGAATCACTATAGGCCATAAGCTGTCCCCAGTATTTGTTTATGTCTTCCGCAGAATCCATTTGCATGGTCTTGTGGTCAAGAATCCAGTAACCATCCGGGGTTTCCACCAACAAATCAATGGTGCCATTCACAATTGTTCCTGTGGCATTGATATAGGCGATGGGCACCTCTTTCTGCATGTCTATCGCGCCCAGTTCATGAGTGAGCCAGTTCTCGAACGCGGTGACTGTGTCTTGTAATTTCTGTTTTTCCTCATCGTTGAAGCTATAGCCCGTTGCCGCATCCAGCAGTTCGGTTCGGTCTTCAGTGGTCGTCAGTATCTCGAAACAACGGTGCAGTATGGTGCCGGTTTCCGCTGGAGGACAGTTTATCTGAATATCCAGTGGTTTGCCGTAGCGAACCGTTTTGGTTTTCAAGCCCCTGGGCGGTTTGGTTTGAGGCAACATGGAGGGGTTCAATGTGTCGGGCGATACGCGAACTTTTTTCCCTGACTTTTTGATGGCTGGGCGTCCTACAGCATTGGAGGCGGCTTGGCGGGTACGCTTGGCTGGCTGGGAGAAAATCTCCGGTTCGGTTTTTCCTGCTTCGGTTTGTTTGCAGGGAAAGCTGTTTTTACCAATGAAGATTTTATCGTCTTCGAAGCCTGGATGGACGGCGTTGTGGAACAGGTTCCAATAGGTATTTTTGTCCCGGTCTTCTGCCCAGCCATAACGCTCCAGAATCAGCATTTCCCGGCTGCGGGTGATGGCGACATACAGGAGCCGGCGCGCGTTTTGTTCGGCTTCATCGGTCAGGGCGCGTAGAAAAGCATCATTGGTTTCCTCAGCGTCGAATTTCGGCAGGAAATGCAGACGGGCCTTTTCAAGTATTTTGTCGAGGTCATCGAAATCCTGATAATGGGTGCTGAGATCCGGCAGCCGCGGGTTGTATTCCTTGTAGGTGCCACATACCGCGACGATGGGCCACTCCCGCCCTTTGGCGCTGTGCCAGGTGCTGAGCTGAATGGCGTCATGATCCAGTACCTGTTTTCTTGGCAGGCTGTCATCGTCTGCCACTCGCTGGTTCAGCCAGGCCAGAAAGGTTTTGATGCCGCTGCCATAGAGGCCGGCGGCTTCCAGGGTTTCCGGGTTGGTGGCGACGAAGGCTTCTGCCTCACCCACCAGGCGCAGCAGGTTGGCGCGATGCTGGCTGCCATCCGGCCATTGCCCGACGATGCTGTGCAGGTCCAGCGTGTCGATGACGGTATTGACCCAGGCTGTGGCATCCAGCGCGCGGCACGTCTGGGACAGCGGCTCCAGCTTTGACAGGATGGGATCTTCCAGTGGCTGTCCTGAAATCAGTTTTTTCAGGGCGTCTTCAAGATGATATTGGCCCAGTTCGGTCACTGCCAGATACAAGGCGGCATGGACATCGGAAGGGTCTGCCGCGTAGGCCAGCGCATAGTAGGCAAGCTGCACGCTGCGCGATTCGAACCATCCGTATTCTTCCACCTGAACCTGGCAGCCCAGGGTGCGCAGTGCTTCGGCGTATTTTTCGATCAGGGTATGAGTGGGCAGCAGCACGGCGATATCCGAGCCCCGTACCGGGCGATAGGTTTTTTCGGATTTGTCCCAGACCCTGGTCTTGGTGTCGTCCAGTATCTGCTTGATTTGCGCCGCGCTGTGACGGGCATAGGCATCCTGTGACTGGTAGGCAGTCAGGTTGACCATGCGCAGTGGTTCCAGCTTGCTGGTAAAGTCCGCGCGCGCTTTGAGAGGTTGATAGTCACCCTCGAACAACTTCTGGCTGGCGGCATTGAGAAAATCCATCAGGCGTTTGCTGGTGCGCCAGTTGCTGTCCAGTGGGGCACAGGCCTCGGGATAGGCGGCAGCCATGGCGCCCAACAGCCGGGAATCGGCATCCTGGAACCCCATGATTGCCTGTTTGACATCACCGACCACCAGCATTGGAATGCCCTGACGGTGCAATGTCCACATCAGGGAAAACTGTAATGGATTGGTATCCTGAAATTCATCGATGACCAGACAGTCGATGCGGTTGGTCAGGTCGTCCAGTACATCCGGATGACGCTGCAAGAGCTGATTGGCCAGGCTCAGCATGTCGCCGTAGTCGATCAGTCCTTTTTTCCGTTTCAGCTGCGCGTGCTCCGCCAGGCTGTGCTGGGCAGCACCAGCCAGGGCGGTGACATGGGTGATGGCGTCGTCTCGCGGCCCGGGGTGTAGATGCAGCTTCCGGGCTGCATCCATGATGGCCTGGGCTTTGTCGTCATAACCCTCTGGCATTGGGTATTTGCTGTTGCTTGTGCGCAAATTCTGCAGTGATTTCCAAAAGTCCCAGTCGTGGCTCAAAGCATTGGTTTTGTGCGCGCGAACCAGGGCCCGGTAGTCTTCGGTAACCTTTTTTGTAAATGCGCCATTGTTGGGGTACAGGTCAACAAGCGGTTCCGGAAAAGCCTTGAGCAGGGAAGCAATGGCCGTTTTCAGATTGCCTTCCAGTGTAGCGGCATCGCGGATCCGCCCATAGGTCTTGCGGATGATCTGAACCAGCTCGCGTGTCAGTTCAGGAGCCACACCTTCGCGGCCGATCAGCCGGTGCCGGGACAGCATACGCTCGAGTTGGCTGCGCAGTTGATCTTCGGCGCTGCCCGCAGTGAAACTCCATTGGTAACCATATCGCTTCAGATCCGAGATGATGACATCGGCCTTGTTGGTGGCACTGAGCGCCTGCCTGATCAGCACTTTCTCCTCTTCCTCGCTCAATTTGCGAGGCTGTGGTGACCATCCTCCCTCGAAGCAGTATTCCTCTATAATGCGCATGCCGAAAGCATGCAGGGTGCTGATATAGGCCTGATCCAGTTTGAGTACCTGGTCGATGTCCAGATCAGCCTGCTGCATCATGGATTTGCGGATACGCAGCCTCAGTTCCTCCGCAGCCGCTTCGGTGAAGGTTACGGCGGCAATGCGTTCGGGCGCGACTTTGCCTTGCAAAACCCATTGGGTCAGGGTTTCCTGTATCCAGTAGGTCTTGCCGGCACCGGCGCTGGCGGGAACGATGGTGAGTGGTGGCAGCTTTGTACTCATGCTTCGTCTCCCGGTTTCATGAACAGCTCGATCAGCGGGCTGTCATCCAGCGCCCAGGGTTTGACGCCATTTTTTTCAAAGCGGGTTCTGTCCTCATCGGTATTGAGTCGCACCAGACCGGATCTGACTTCATTCATCCGGCTGCGTATGGCGCTCAACGCATTGCCCGATATGTTTGTTTCCACAACCTGCGTATCACGCAGCGTTTCAGTGCCTTTGCCGCCAAGGATGGTTTGGTCCCGCAGGGTGTAGTAGAGCACGCCTGTATCCTTGCCTTTCTTTTGGGCTTGTTTGAGCCGGCGTGATGCGTCCGCGGGCAAGCTGCCCTGGGTCAGCATGATCTGGTAAAGCGTGGCCTGGGAGTCGTAGCCATGTCTCATCTGTTCTCGTCGTCCGTTGCTGCTGGATGTCTTGTAATCGACCACATAAAGACTCCCGTCGGGAGCGGCGATGATCAAATCGGCCTTGCCATGGATGGGGTGCCGGTGAAAACGGCCTTCCAGCCATTTTTCTTCCGCGAGTATCTCGATTTTGTTGTCACGCAGAAACTGCCGCCATACCCCGGCCGCCTCGGTCAGCATGCGGGCGAACTCCTGGCGTTCGACATGCCATTCGGGTTGCAATAGAAATGGACATTCCTGTTCGAGTTTCTCGTTGAGGATATCGGGCAGTCTTTTCTCCAACGTTTTCTGTGAGGGTATTGGTTGTTGATGCTGAAACAGCTCCTGGAATACGTTGTGGGCTATATTGCCCCGGGTTATGGCATCGAATTCCTGGGCCGTCCAGTCATTACTGACTATTCCGTAGCGATTGAACACCCAGGCCAGTGGCGAGATCATCAGCTTTTCCAGGCCGCTGGGGGATTCCGGCGCGGTCTTGCCTTCCGCGGTTTTTCGCCGGGTGAGCAGGTTGGTGCCGAGTTCCAGGTCTTCTGCGGTTAGCGGACGAGGCGGCACGGGCTTGGGTGCCCGGGCTTGAGCCAGACAGGCGATTTGCTGGTGATCCGCCGGGTTGTCGAGTTCCAGTATGAGGTCATTTTCAGAATCGATGCCATCGAAGAACTGGGCCATGAACAGCAGGCTGACCGATGGGCTGAGAGGTGCGCCAAAGGCATCGGAACGCGGGATGAGAAAACTCAGGGAGTCGGAGGCAGCGCTGATCTGCCGGCGGAATAACAGCCGGGCTTCTTGGCGCTGTTGGGCGGCGGTGCGAATGGCGATATCCCGCTGGTTCAGGATTTGCCGGTCCTGCTCGGGAATGATGGCGCTGGCCTTGTGCTCGCCTGGATACAGGCCTTTCTGGAATCCCAGAACCAGGAGATGCCTGACCCGCCGCCATGGCAGGCGCCCGGGATGGAATACGGTGACGCCCTCGAGGGTGTATTCGCCTTCCTCCTCAATGGTGGCGGGGGCTGGCAGACTGTCTCTGAGCAGTGTTTCCCAGGGAATGGCGGAAACAGCATCCAACCTGCCCAGCAGGGTCTGGATGGTCGCCAGCGCGGCATGATGCGCCGGAGTGGGAGCATCGGTTTGGGTGAGTTGCCCGGCAAGCCCCTTGAGGGATCTGGCAAGTGCGTCTGGTTCGGTAATCGGCTTGCCCAGCAACAGGCGCAGCAGCAAGTGCTGTGATTCGGGTATCTCGGCTTCCAGCTCGCCCCGGCTGTTGCCATCCATGCACTTTTGCGCCAGCTCGATACCCTGTGCATGCCATGGCAACAATGGTGATTCCAGCATCGCTGCCTGGACCATGGGTGGGGTCGGCGTCGGTTGCCGGCTGTGCAGAAACAGGTAGATCAATTCCCTGCCAAGGTCCCGCTGTCCGCGAATCTGGTTCATCCCGGAAAGGGGGATTCCGGCTGTGGTGAACAGTGTACTGGCAGCCTGGGTGTAAGCCTGGTCCTCTGGAAGCAGCAGGCCGATATCCGAATATCCGATGGCGTTCCGCCTGACCATCTCCTGTATCATTCCGACCGCGATTTCCAGCTCCTGGAGATAGTCCCTGACACCGATCCACTGCATCCCCTTGCGGGTACGGAATGTCTTGTCCGGCTTGTCGAACAGTTGCCGCTGGATCCGGTTCAACACCGAGGTGGAAGGACTCCCGGGGTGATAGGCAAGCCGTTTCGTGAACTCGTCCAGCAGTTTGGCATCCACGCAATGTTTGGAATCATCTTGCAGGCGTTGCAGAAGCGCCATCTGCCAGGGGTTCAGGTGTAGATGAGCCAGGGCATGATAGACAGTGATGCCACGGATATTCTGCCCGGCAGGGGCATCCAGCAGAACTTGAATCATCGCAAGCTCGTGGGGCAGGGCGGGTTGCAGATGCTCCTGAAGCCGGAGCAGATCCGTCAGCTGCCGCTTTCCCCTCGGGGACAATGGTGCAGCTTTTGCGTTCGCAAATGACAGGCCTGGTCCAATACCCGTGAGCAAATCGGTCAGCGCTGTAGCGACCATGGCGCGGGTGGATTCCGGGTCCGTTGCCAGGCTGTCTGCCCAGAAAGCGTCTGGAATTTGGGCCATCGCAGCGTCTATGCGTTGCTCCCACTCATTGTCTGGCGTTTGTAAGCAATAACTGTGTTGCACCAGTTCCAGAAGATCCAGCCAGGTGCCGACCTGCTGGCCAATCAGCGCCCCATGGCGTTCAGCGAGCGAGCGCCGTACATATCTTGCGGATGTCTTGTCCGGACAGAGAAAGAAGTCGATGTTGGCCATGAGGATCTCGTGGTGATGGGGTACAGGGGATTTTACATGGATAAGATTCTGCTGCATGGCCTGTGCATGCAGATGGCGACATGGAGTGTCGCGATTGAGCTATTCGATGTTTTGTGTAGAAATGTCGCCGGGCTTCTCCCTATGGCCTCTGCCTCTTACAGAGTCTTGCTGGTCAGAAAGGTGTTTGAGTGATGGGTTTGGGCTCCATTGGTCTGGAAACGTGTAATCTGAATATCTTACACCCCCGGTCTGTGATGCCTTTTACCTCAATATCCGCATCCTGGATGAACATAGTTGAGCGGTTTTCCCTGGGCCTGAGTGAGGAATGTTTGCGGCGTGGCGTATCGGAACGCATTGAGGCCGTCGAAGAACGCATTGCCGTACATAACGAGAAGCTCAAACCATTCATCCGGACAGTAAAGTCGAAAGATTTCCTGGCAAGAGCTGTTCGTGCCAGTAGCCGACCAGGTTTGAAAAAATGCAGCATTGGCTCATCCCATGAGCCACTGAATATGCCATAATACGCCTGTGTCCGGGAAAAACAGGACAACAACCATCGCCGATTTAACCAACAACTTGCAGGGCGATTCACAAATTCTGCTAAAGCGTGGCTCCTGCTCGCTCCACAGGATGCTTTCGCTGCATTCTCACCTGGAGCAGGAGAAACCCCATGCATCATCACAAATCTACCGACGCGCTTTCCGAGCTCTGCCTGCAACCCCATGGTTTGCTGGCGCGCATTGATTTACAGCAAGGCACCCTCACCACCGCGTTCAAGGACTGGTTTTCCTGGCACTGGGACACCGAACAGGTCGCCGTGCTCCATAACCTGGTCCATTTCATCGAGCCGGATGGCGCCCTTGTGGGTATCAAGGCATTCCCGGAAGGAAGACAGTCATGAATCCACTGAAGCACACCATCGAAAGAAAGCTCGAATCGCTTGGCATGACACGGGAAGGGCTCGCCCAGCGTATGGGATATCGAAATATCCCCAAAGGATTACGCCGGCTGGATGACTTTATTGAACACTTGTCCCACCGTGAAACACTGTTGCCGGTATTGGAAGACATTCTGGCCGATAGAGAGGGCAAGTTACGAGAGGCAGCCACACTGCACGCAAGGCAGTTGCTGGAAGAACAAAAACGCCGCTTCAAGCCCTGGTTGCAGATTATTCCAAGTAGCCGGCCCAGCCCCCTATTTGTAGCGGCACTGTGTCCCGGTCTGCTCAACCGGGTATTACCGGAAGATATCGCCACATGGCCGGAAGATGAACAGTTTGCGTTCGTGCGCCGCCTGTTCCGGGAGCATCAGAGCGGGTATCCACAAGGCTGGGTGCATGGCAAAGGATTCATCTATCAACGCCATGTGGATGAAAGCCTGGAATTTGATGATAAGGGGCATCTTGTGCAAAAAGGAAAACGGTTGGGGCATGCGGCTTCATTGCGCCTGAACAGTCGTTCGTTGCCTGAATTTGCCACGACGAAAACGGGCAGCGAGGAAGAGAAAATGGGAGCAGAGAGAGAAACACAGGAGGAATTACATTGAACTACCATATCATCGGCGACATTCACGGTCACGGCGACAAACTGGAAGGCTTGCTGCAGCACATGGGTTACGTCCGGCAGGAGGGTGTCTATCAACAACCCGATGCCAAAGTGGTGTTTCTGGGCGATTTCATCGACCGGGGCAAACAGCACCGGCAGGTGCTGGGCATCGTCAAGCCCATGGTCGAGGCCGGTCATGCCCTGGCGGTGATGGGCAACCATGAATTCAACGCCATTGCCTACCATACGCCGCACCCAAAAACCGGCGAACCCCTGCGTCCGCATACCGACAAGAACACCGACCAGCATCAGGCGTTTCTGGACGAATACCGGTTACATGATGAGGAAACCCGGGAAATCATCGACTGGTTCAAGACCCTGCCCCTGTATCTGGAAGTGACGGACAATCAAGGCAAGGTGCTGTTCCGGGCAGTCCACGCCTGCTGGAGCCCGCCCATCATCGAACGGGTGCCGGCCTATCTGGATTTGGATTATCTGGTCAAAGCCTGTGACAAGACAAAACCGGAATACGAGCATATCGAAGTAATCCTCAAGGGGCCGGAAATCGACCTGCCGGAAGGCTACAGCTTTCACGACAAGAGTGGCATCGAGCGCCACAACATCCGCATCAAGTGGTGGAACAACCAACGCCAGGTGAGCTACCGTGATATCGCCATGGTGCCCGAAGGCGAGGAAATCAAGCTCCCGGACCAGCTGGTGCCTGAATCCCAGATTGGTGATTACAGCTATGGAAAAGATGAACCGCCCGTGTTCTTCGGCCACTACTGGCTGACCGGCAAGCCCGCGCCCATTGCCAGCAACCTGGCCTGCCTGGACTACTCAGCCGGGAAGGGCGGGCAGTTGGTGGCTTATCGTTGGCAGGAAGCTGATACAGGGCCGCTGTTGGCGGCGCGGTTTATGACGGCAACAGATTGATGGAGAATCTGTTTCAGGAGCGGGTTTTGATTGAAGAAAGAAGTTCTTCCAGTTCTCGATTTCGGCGACCTGCGGGCCTTCCTGGCCGAACAACGTCGCCCATTTTATTCGTAGCTTGGAGGCTGACTGGCAACAGGCAGCCCGTATCACCCTGTTGGGCCGGGATGAGGTGTCGCGCCGCAGCAGCTGGGGCGGGTGCCGTTTCCTGGGGCATTCCACGCCTGCCAGTAGCTTTGAAAATTACTGGCATTTCCTGCTCGATGAAATCGGGGAACGGCTGGCCATCGACAACCAGGTTTCATCGAAAGACCGCTGGCGCCATGCCATCGTCCTGGATCAGCGGATAACCCCCATCAAGCCCGCGCCGCTGCCTCCGGTAGAATGGACGTTCCGCCCGGCCACGCCGCATCGTCTGATTCTGTTGTGCCAGCAGCTGGCCAATGGCCGAACCCGTGCCCAGGCCGCTGGGATACTCCGGCTCGATCCGGCCCGCTGCCAGCCCCTGGAACAGCTGGTCCGTTCACTGGGCCGCAAAATGTCGGGCGGGATTCGCAAGCGCTACCGGGAACAGGAAAGCTGGACACCGCCAGCCAATCCCCATGAAGGCTTTCTGCAGCACATGACCTATGGGGGCTGGCGACGGCTCCTGGCCCTGAGCGAGGCGCATCCCAAATCCTCCACAACCCAAGCCCCCGGGCTCGATGACGACACGCTGGATAAAATGATCGGGGCCAGCCGTCATCTGCTCATGTGGGAAGCGCCTCACTTTATTATCGTGAGGGCGTTTTTGGATCACTACGGGTTGAAGGAAAGCCTTTACCAGGTGGTGATGCGAAGTGGCGCCGGGGAGAAGATTCAAAAGGCGGCCACTGAGGCCGGGTTCTCTCCCGTTGATCAGAAGGCGGCCGCGAGTAAGAAACGCGGCACCGCCGTGCAGATCGACACCCTGCGCCTGGGAGATGATCGCGGTGGGCTGGATGTGGATCGCTGTGCGCTCATCGTGCGCAAGAACAGCGAACATCCGCTCCACAATGGCTATGAGCTGGTCACTTTGTTCCTGGCCTGGGTGCTGGGCGAGGGTGGGGATGACTGAGCGCCGTCCCGCTCAGGGATTCTTTTCGTTGTCGGGCATTTCAAGCAGACTGCGCACACAGCGCTCCAGTGACGGAAGATGCGCTTCGATGACCTGCCGAATTGTCAGGGGATCGATATCGCCCAGGTAGTTGTGCACCAGGATATTGCGAAAGCCACTGATCTCCCGCCAGGGGATGTCGGGGCAACGCGCCTTTTGGTCATCCGGCAGACGCTGGGTGGCTTCCGAAAGGGTTTGCAGGTTGCGAAGCGCGGCATCGTAGAGAATCTCATCCTGAAGGATGTTGCCACGTGCCTGGATGAGACGGATTTTTTCGATGGCATCCAGGACATGATGAGCATAGGGTTGCCAGGGTTTATTCAAAGGTCGACGGCCTCCGACAACACCTGGTTCCGAAGATAGGGGCTGAGCTCATGCTCAGGAATCACATCGACCGGATGATCCAGAAGTTCAGACAAGGCCTCGGTGAGCGGCAGGCGCTGACGGAACAGATCATAGCCACGCGGGAAATCCACCAGGAAATCCACATCGCTGTCCGGGCGCTCCTCACCCCGCACCACGGAACCGAAGACACGAATGCGCCGGGCGCCATAGCGCCGGCCGAGTTCCCGGATGAGGGTTTTCTTGGATTCCAGCTCATTCAATAGCATGACTCGTATAGTCTAGCATGTGGGAGCACGGCTGGATGTGGCGTGACATAGTGTGGCGTGTGATTCAACCTGATGGGTTCTCCCGCACGCCGCTTGCGGCAGCTCATTGCTCCAATCGCGGCTCCACTGCGTGCCCAGGCATTGGACTGGGTGTCAGGCCTGTCGAACAGCCAGTACATGCTGCGCTTCGACAACGGCAGGTGTTTTTCTGTTACGCCACGGACAGCAACGCATCCGGATTCTTCAGCGCAATTCTGCATAGCACCAGCGCACTGCCCGGGGGCGTGTAGCGCCCTTGCTCCCAATCGCGCAACGTAGCCACCGGCGTGTCGATGAGCTCGGCAAACTGGGGTTGCGACAGGCCCAGCGTCTGGCGGGCGGCCCGAATCAGGGATTGTTCGGGAGTCGTCTCACCTGAATATTCCCCGCGCTGCATTTCTTGCAGAGATTCGCGCAATCCTTCAATGGGCTCTTCGGCATCGGCCTCGATGGCCTTAGCAATCTTCTCTATATCCATCTCAACGCACCTTCTTGATTTCGTCTGGCCTCATGTTTGACCGGTCTTTCTTGGCGTAAACCGCCACCAGACACAAGCGGTCGGTGTCCAGCTGAAAGTAGATCACCCGCACACCACCCCGCTTGCCACGCCCTCCGACCGCCCAACGCAGTTTGCGTGCCCCATCCGCGCCGGGAATCACATTTCCTGCTTCCGGGTGAGCAGCAAGCCAAGTGATGAAGTCGAGACGCTCCTCTTCAGTCCAGAGTTTTTCGGCTTGTTTGCGGAAGGTGGGGGTCTCGACCACGGTTTTCATGGTGCTAATACTACGGGTTTCCCGTAGTGTTTTCAATGAACGGGTAGGGCTGGTTATTGGCTTGGGTGCTGAGTGGGTTCCGAAAGAGGCTGCAGATTACAAAGAGCACATCGCAGAGAATCTCGTCTGGGAGGAGATCGCCGCGTGCCTGGATGAAGCGGATTTTTTCGATGGCATCCAAGACATGATGGGCATATGGGCGCCAGGACTTCTTCAAAGGTCGATGGCCTCCGACAATACCTGGTTCCGAAGATAGGGGCTGAGCTCGTGTTCAGGAATCACATCGACCGGATGATCCAGAAGTTCAGACAAAGCTTTGGTAAGTGGCAGTCGCTGACAGAACAGATCATAGCCACGCGGGAAATCCACCAGGAAATCCACATCGCTGTCCGGGCGCTCCTCACCCCGCACCACGGAACCGAAGACACGAATGCGCCGGGCGCCATAGCGCCTGCCGAGTTCCCGGATGATGGTTTTCTTGGATTCCAGTTCGTTCAGTAGCATGGTCTGTATAGACTAGCATGCGAGAATACTATTGGATGCGGTGTAACATGCCGTACCAAGCTTGGCCGCCTTCCCGGTCCTGGAATGGATTTCCGGGACCGGGATTTTCACTGACGGTACCGTTTAGACTGGTGGCTGCATCAGTTCTACTTTCAGCAGCTGCAGTTCCTTTCGGTTCTGGGCAGCCAGAACTTCGCGGGCTGTACACATCAGTTTGATTCCTTTTACACCCGCTACATGCAGTTTTTCCAGAAGCGATTTTTCCTCGATATTCACAATAAACTTGCCTGCAGCGGGTGAGCTGAGCACAGCTCTTGACTTATCATAGTCCAGAGATCTGACACCAATATCCGCGTAGATAATCGGTTCTGTTGCGATCGATGGCTCTGGCCGTTCAGCAAAAGAGCCTTGGAGAACCAGAGAAACATCGGCTGCTTCTGACACGAGGGTTATTTTTTGGGAGACATTCTTAAATCCATGAACCTGAAGAAAGTCGAACGCCTCATGGGAGGCAAATTCCAATTCTTCCATGGGTAATTGATCGATAAGCTGCTGAATTTCTCTTTCATGCAGGGAAAGTTGCGGCTCATGATGAATCGTACGGATAAAGTACAACATCATGCCCGCGACTTTTTCGTAGGATTGCCTTTTGGGATGGCTATCCCCTGATGGCACCCATTCAACCAACAGGTCAGCGAAGCGCCTACCTGTTACCTGCAGTACTGTTCTCGGTTCCACCCTCTTCTTCATGCCATGGTCTACCATGCGCCCAACAGCCGCAGCAATGTCCCGCGTGGCCGCCGACATGGAAATCTCCCTCGGTTCCATGACGTAACGACCTTGCTCGATCCACCGAAACGTCACCGCTGTCGACCAGCCTAACAAAATGCAAGGGCTTTCGGCGGTTTCCATGTTCTCGCTATTTGATGGATGGGGGATGTTTTCGGGCCGTCCATCACATATTTGGTCGGTTTCATTTTTCATCATTCACCTCAATGCTCAGAAAAGCCGGCATGCGTGACGAAGTCGCTGAGGATCCGAACGATTGAATAAAGTTCGGCCGATTCCCTCCTCGGGGAAAATATTCTAGGTACCAGGAGATCTACGCCTCGCATGCCGGCGGATGAGGGCTTGAATCCTGACTAATATGGATGAATCCCAAATCGCACAAACGCGAGTTTCTGCGCAACAGCAATAATGGGATTTGTCGTGGATGAAGTACTACAGACAGAGAGAGGCCCGATATGGACAGTTCTCCGGATGAAGCGGACCACGAATAATATTAGGTGGGTAGCAACAGTGTTGCCTTCGGGATTAAGAATATGCCCCGATACGAGGCAATATCCTGCCCGAAATGCCGTGCCTGGAGCTAATCAAGCCCAAGTTTGGTATGGGTGGAACGACCATTATGTATGCCTATACATGGCGAGCGAGCGGTCGGCCAGCCATCTGTCCCATCAGGGAGCAGCCTGCGATTCCTTATTGAACGGCTGTATTGAAGAACGCGCACTCCGTTGCTGTTCTGTAGCGCGCTTGTGCGCGTACGGCAACTGTTTCAGATTGACGGATTCATGTCAAGCGCTTTTTAGTGAGCTCAGTACGGCGTCATCTGACCGCCACCGCCTTGCGGCCTTGCCTTTGTATTGGGTCTGATCGGCTATCAATATCTTGATCGACAGTAGAAACTGGGATTTTGTCAACCAGAGGAAATAACGATAACCCATTGATTTACCGGGTAACGGTGGATTCTTGGCTTAGAAAAACTTTTGCGATTCTACATAAAACGCCGAAGAGCTATTTTCAACAGTTGGCTAGATCCACATCACTCCATTTGCTGGCTACGATATATTTAGCAGGATTCTCGTACACATCGGCAATGGCTTCAAAATGCTTTCTGCCGCAAGCAATCTTTGCGCCCTCCTTGTGCCTCAAATCGTCTGTATAAACAGAACCTTTGGTTTCAACCACGAAATAGAGTTTTTCACCCTCATCGGTATCCACCAGAACTGCCCAATCTGGATTGTAACTGCCGAGCGGTGTCGGTACCTTGAACCAACCTGGTAGTTTGGCGTAAAGCTTGACCGCATCGAATTTTTCCATCTGCTCGGCAAATTTCCGTTCGGTATCTGAGTCGTATACAACATGCTCATAAACCGATTTGCGCGTGTTCTCCAGCATATTTTTCAAATACCCGGAAAGCTCATCCTGCTCAAACAGTTCCTGGGCATAGTAGTCGCCTAATCGCTGGTATTTGATACCGTCCACAAGCGCAAGCTGCTTGGCCTTGTTGATCACTTCCGCAGCCAGGTCGATAAAGGCTTGGGGGTTTCGCTTGAAATCACCAAGGCGAGTGCTTGCCCGGACGATTCTCAATAGACTGCGGCGGGTCAGTTGGGTGCGATCTTGGAGTTCGGTGAGTAGGTCCGGCAATTCGATATCCTGTTCATCCAGCGTGATAGGATACGCAACCTCTTTTTCTTCTGCCTCTACTCCTGCCTTGCCAATGGCAATATCTGCCTTGCGCCATTGCAAGCGGGTCTTGCTAATGGGCGGCGCCTTCTGGATGGCCTGAATGCAATCATCGATCAGCTTGTTATTGTCGAAAGCAACGCGGTAGGTCGTTTTGTGTTTGATACGATCCCAAAGCGCCTTGAAATCCTCGCTCAAGAAAACTTCCTTGCGCAGTTTGACCGACCGGCGTTCATCGGCATTTTTGACCTCCAGGCGCCCTGCCGCTTTCTTGAGAATGGCCGTAATGGCTTCCCGGTGTGGTTCGAATTCCTCAGGCAATGCCAAGGCCCCCTCCTTGAGGGCGCTGCGCAAGCTGTCCTGTACGCGCTCCTTGCTGTCGAGATAACCCTCTTCCTTGAGATACGCCCACAAGGTCTCAGACTGCTCAGCCCCCAACGGCTGTTCACTACCATCGGACTGGATGATCGGAATGGCGGCAAACTGGTGCTTCTCCACCACACCAAAGCGAATACCCGTATCTTCCTCGATTTCCTGCTGCAGGTTCCTGGCAAAGCTCTCATAGCTCTCATTCGCGACAACGGTGAGCGTATTCACCTCGAAGCCATGGACTCGGTGACCGGACTGGTCCACACATAGACGCAATCCGCGACCTATGGACTGGCGACGCTCCCGTTCGGTGTGAATATCTCGAAGTGTGCAGATCTGGAAGACATTGGGGTTGTCCCAGCCTTCGCGCAGGGCCGAGTGGGAGAAGATGAACTTCAGAGGCTCGCTCAACGACAGAAGTTTTTCCTTGTCACGCATGATGAGGTTGTAGGTGTCCTCGTCCGCCTTGCTGTTGCCTTTCGTGTCCTTGAACACTTCCACGGACTTTCCGGCCACCTTTTTCCTGTCGATGGAGAAATAGCCGTTATGGACCGATTCCGCTGGATGAGCGAAGTCGATTTCCTGGAACAACGACTGGTACCTTGGCTGCTTCATCGCCCGTGCATATTCTTCCTCGAAGATCGTCGCATACTCCCCCTTGATCGGGTTTCCCTCTCCATCGTATTGCCTATATTTGGCTACTTCGTCGATGAAAAACAGTGACAGTACCTTGATGCCACGCGGTCGAAGCCGAAGCTCCTTGTACAAATGCTCGCGGATGGTGCGGCGGATCATCTGGCGGGCCAGCGCATTCTTGTCCACATCGCCATAGGCTTGCCCTACCTGCAGGTACGTCTCGCTGCCAGGGTAGCGGAGCTCCATATATTGGTTGTCTTTGGCAACGGATATTTCACCTATGGTGTGATTGGCATACAGATCCCGCCCGGTTGTTTGTTCCAGGTCATCGCCATCGTAAACGGTGACTTGCTTGCGCTGGACGCCAGTCTTGCCCAGCACATCCAGCTCCACCAATGCAGAAATTACCCTACGCCGGTTCTGTATCTTGACCAGGCGCACATAGGGCTTATTGTGCCCCGCATCGATAGTAGCTGCCGCCACCTCGATCTGCTTGACCAGCTTGCGCTCATAGGCGTCAACGGCATCCAGGCGATAGACCATGTGGTGCTTATGCACATGAGTGGCTGAATAGCGCAAGGTGCACAGAGGATGCATTGCCTCGAGTGCTTCCTTGCCTTTCCCTTTGAGGCCGCCATCCACGCTTTGGGGCTCGTCCACGATCAGGATGGGACGGGTCGCCTTGATCAGGTCGATGGGTTTTTCGCCACCGGTTTTCTCGCTGTCCTTGTAGAGATTGTTGACATCCTTCTTGTTGATGGCGCCCACCGTCACTACCATGATTTGGATATTCGAGCTGGTGGCGAAATTGCGCACCTGGCCCAGCTTGGCCGAGTCATAGATGAAATAATCGAAAGGTACGCCAGCATAGAGGCCTTTGAAGTGCTGTTCGGTGATTTGCAGGGTCTTGTACACGCCCTCCTTGATGGCTACTGAGGGAACTACAATCACAAACTTGGTGAACCCATAGCGCTTGTTGAGCTCAAAGATGGTGCGCAGATAGACATAGGTCTTGCCGGTGCCGGTCTCCATTTCCACGGTGAAATCGCCGGAACGCAGGGCAGAATCGATGGGCAATCCATTGCGCAGCTGAACCACTTGCAGGTTTTTCAGAATTTCCTCATCCAGCAGAGTGAGCCGGTTACCTATTCCGAGATCCGACTTCGATATGGCCAAGGTCAACTGTTCCGGTGCGGTTCCTGGAAACAGGTCATCTAAAGTAGCTGTGATGGATGGTGTGGTTACCGTAAATTCCGTACGGCATACCTCTTGCCCAACAAACAGATCGCATACGGCTTTGATGGCTTGAAGCTGGTAGTCGAGGTTGGATTCAAAATGCAGTTTCATAGGCAGGCCTCCACGCCTTGCAAGAAGCTCTGAAAGCTACGCGAGCGGTTACGATCAGGCTCCATATATCGGGCAATCTTGCGAGCCGCTTCGATCTTCGGGTAGCTGTTCCGATAGATGCCATGGCGCTTGAGGAAGCGGTGCAGCCGTTCCCAGGTACCACCATTATCGGGATTGCTGAAACTTCCCGGGAAATTGGCACTCCTCAAGGAAGTGAAAGCGGCTTTCAAGGCACCGGCATCTCCCATGAACCAGGCCTCCAGCTCCTCGATGGCGATACGGGTGACGACTTGAAAGTCGCCCTGACCATTGACAGCTGTCTTGCTGATGAGGCCGGCTTCGCGGGCGTTGGTTTCAAGCCGGCGTTTCAGTTGTTCGCAATTATCGTTGTCTTGATCCACTAGCACGATGATCTTCAGATTTTCACCATTGTCGATCCGTTTCCGATAGGCTCGAAGGCGAGCGGGAAGCGCCTTCAACAGTTTCCCTTTGCTTCCCATGTTGATGGGTTTCCACTGAGCGCGGTTTTTAAGAATCCTGGGCATGACTTCAAGAAGGGCGGCTTCCATTGAGGGCTCTTCCACCAGTATTTCCAGACGGGTCATCCTACGTCCTCCTGGGCCAGGGGGTCACCTGCTTCGAAATGGCCCTCCATCCATAACTCGCCCAAGGAGGCCCCTTCATCGAGAAATTCCTTGATGCCCGGCATATCGGCTACCCGTTGCACCCGGGTATAGCCATCGGCGGCACGGTAGAGCACCCGTACCTGCTCGGGCCGAAGTCGGTTGATAAAGAAAGGTGAATGAGTGGTTACGATCAACTGAGTACGCTCGGAAGCCAAATCACATTCTTCCGCCAGTTCCGGGAGCAACCTTGGGTGTAGATAGTTCTCGGGTTCTTCGATGCCGATTAGCTGGGGCGGTTCTGGATCGTATAGCAGGGTCAGATAGGCCAGCATCTTCAAGGTACCATCCGAGGCGAAGCGGGCCAGAATGGGGGATGAAAAGGGAGCATCTTTCACCTGCAAGAGCAGGCTCCCATCATCGAGTGGTTTCGAGCTGATTTTCTCTATTCGAGGAATGCGACGACGTAAAGTCTCGAAGATCTGTTCAAGTCGCTCGGGGTGTTCTTCGCCAAGATATTGAATGACATTAGGCAGATTATCGCCCGTGGACGAGAGTCGCCCCTCTGCGCCTGCCTCCGGGCGTCCACGCGCTGCATCGGCAGACAGATACGATAAGTGCCAGCTGGCAATGAAATTGCGCAATGCGATTACCCGGGGATTCTCTCCCAACTGGCCAAGGGTGTTGACAGCCATCACGTCAGGTCCCGCAAGGGGTTTTTCAATCCGTTTGTCTTCCGCTTCTGGTTGTGCCCCGGTAATGACCCTGCCTTTTCCAAGCCGGTAATCGAGAAAATAGAAGGGTGCGCCAGGGTGGGTGCGCTTCCAGCGCAAGAATTCATGTTTGACAACCGGCCCGCGGGGTGTCTCGTCGATCTCGAGATGATAAGTAATGAGCGGCGTTTTCGGGCGTTCACGATATTGCAGCTCAATGATGATGGGGCCTTCCGAATCCCGGCTGCGAAGCTCCTTGAAACGGCCGCGCCGATCCCAGGCCTTTTTCAGACCTCCAGTAAAACATTCCGAAAGGAAGGCAAAGACATCGAACACGGTGGATTTGCCGCTCCCGTTAGGTCCGAGCAATACAGTCAGTGGTGTCAGCTTCTCCAACCGCACATCACGTAAGGCGCGGTAGTTCTTGACATGCAGCGTTTCCACGCGCGGCGGATCAATGGGGTGGTTCATCATAGGCTCCTCACATTGGCGATGCCGGCCTGCTCCAGGATGGCAGCGAGGTTGGTCTTGGCAACGTCGTTCTCAAAAGCGCTGTCACGGAATACGCAAGTGGTGTCGCCAGCCGGGGCTAGCTCCTTGCGCCATTCCATGATACCCAGGCCGAGCGCCTCGGTATCCTCGGCGTTGATCTTGTCGGCCAGGCAGGCCATGAGCACGCCGCCGCCAATGGCGTGAACAGCTTTGCCTACAATCTCCTTTTGTTCGACGGGTACGCACAGGTCCAGGCCCAGCTTGAGCAGCAGCTCGTAGAGCAGATCGGCCTCGCTGCGATCGGGCAGGATATGCTCCATGTGATCTGTCAGGTCAGCCTCCAGATCTTCGGGTCTGGGATTCCACGCCTTGATGTTGGAGCTGTCCAGCTTGAAGACGCGGAAGCCGGTGTTCCCATCCCAATCCGGGTGTTCTTCCTTGATCTTCTTAGCAGCGCGGCGCAGGCGTTCTTTGGTCAGTTCGGCAATGGTGCGGGGCTTGCCCAGCTTGTCGCAGTATTCAGCAGCGGTCTTTTGTTCCTTCTTTTCCGGGTCGAGTGGCTCTGGAAGCTGCACCAAGATATAGCGGCGATTGCCACTATCCTTGGCGTTTTGGGCCATTACCGCATGGCCGGTAGTGCCAGAGCCTGCAAAGAAGTCGAGAATGAGAGCATCCTTATTACTCGCCCCCATCTCAAGAATATGCTCTATCAAACCAACAGGCTTGGGAAAACTAAATACTTTTTCGCCATCAAATAACGCTCTTAAATCTCTTGTAGCTTTCTTATTCCCTTCAAGTTGTGACCAAAGATTTGATGGCTGCTTCAACCGCCCCTCTAAATAGAATTTCTGATAAACCCGCCATTCTTCTTTTCCCTTTCTTTTTACTTTCTGCCATTCAATCAAGTCTTGAGATAGCATTTCTTCATATCTGCTCTTCCCGCATATCCACCGGCTTTCATATCCAGATGGGGCAATCGGATAAACTTTAGCCCCATCTGGAGCCGTTAGAGGATAAAACATGCTAGGCCGATCCTCTCGTCGGTCTTCGCCACCAGTGCGGCGAAGTGGGCGAATGAGGTATTTCCCATTCTCGTCTTCCTTATCATATATGGAGGCATCATCATCAGTGAATGCAACGCCCATTATTTCAACGTTAGGCTGTTTGAGATAGATAAGCACATTATCTATTTCGTTTACCAAGCGCCTGAATCCCCCTCCAGTAGGAGTTCCAGTTACTCGAGACACAGTACCCGCGTAACATTCGTCTCCAAATATCTCATCGCATATATCCTTTAGATTAGATAATTCCGTATCATCAATAGATATAAAGATAATTCCGTCTTCTCCCAAGATGTTTTTTGCCAGCTTCAAGCGCGGGTACATCATATTCAACCAATCGGTATGAAACCGCCCGCTGGCTTCGGTATTGGTGGTCAGGGGTGAGCCTTCCTCGTCCACTTGCCCTGTGAGTTTCTTGTAGTTCCTGATATTGTCCCGAAAGTCATCTTTGTAAACGAAATCCTTACCGGTGTTGTAGGGCGGGTCGATATAGATTAGCTTCACCTTGCCGGCATAGCTTTTTTGCAGCAGCTTGAGCACCTCCAGGTTGTCGCCCTCGATGAAGAGGTTCTGGGTGGCATCCCAGTCTTCACTCTCTTCCGGTGCCGGGCGCAGGGTACCGGTGGAAGGGGTAAGGGCAAGCTGGCGAGCACGGCGCTTGCCGAACCAGTTGAGGCCGTATTTTTCGTCGCAGTTGGTGACGCTGCGGTCGCCCACCAGTTGCTTGAGCACATCCACATTGACCGACAGCCCATCCGGACCTTCGGTGATGAGCTCTGGGAACAGGCTTTTCAGCTTTTCGACATTTTCAGCCACCAGGTCGGCAGACTGGGCTTCCGGGCTGTCCGGGGTGATCTTTTCCATGCTCATGGATCAGGATTCCTCACTTAACTGTTGCAGCAAGGCGGCGCGCTCCGCCTCGAGCTGTTTGATTTGCAGATTCAGTTCCACCTGCCGGGCCATCTGGCGTTCCTTTGCGGCCTGTTTGCGCAGGTGCTTGGTTTCCTCTGCCAGTTCGCGGGCTTGGCGCAGGCACTGGCGTTGTCGGGGCAGCCGGTCAATATTCCGGGGCGATCGATACTGGCCGGTTTCCCGCCAGGCATCCAGGGCCAGCAGGCAGGCCAGCAAGCCCTGGTAGAGGGTGAACAGATTGGTCTGTGGCTGGTTGGCCAGGGACAGGTCGCTCAAGAAGGCTTCCGGGGTATCGTCGTTCGCTTCATCAAAAATGGCTGTGGTGTGCGGATAGCCTTCCTCCAGAACCATCTTGTCCTTTTCATTTTGCGCCCAGCGCTTGTGGGCGAGAGACAGCAGTGTCGTCTCCGATTGCACCAACAGCAATACCGGATAGGGAATGGCGCGGTGCAGCAGTTCGATGAGGCGGCTCAGTTTTGCGCCCTTGGCCGCAATGTGGCGGGTTGTCAGGTGCAGGACAGCGATTTCCAGGTACTCGCGCTGGTTGTCGGCAAAGGCCGGCACACCAATATTGGTGGGCTTGAGGCTGGCCAGCCACCACAGGGCCTCAATACCTTCCTTGATGGTGCGCCGATCGGCGGCCGTGGTCGCGGCCTGCTCGTTGAGCAAGGTCTTGGGCACCCGCTGTTCCACGCGCGTGCTTTCCGGGAGCGCCAGGGCGTTGATGACGCGTTGCGCGCTCACGCGTCGGCCTCCGGCAGGATGACCAGCCAGCCGACCACTTCCACATCGTCTTGCCCGGCAAATTCACCGGCTTGGGCATGGGTGCCACCGGGTTTGAACAGGCTCTCGATGGCCCGCTCCTGACTCTTGCCGGCAATGGAGGCGGCGGCCTCGGCCAGCAACCGTTGCGCCTTGCGCATGTTGGCGCCGTTTTTGGTCTGGCGGTTCCAACGGGCGATGGCCTCGCTGTCGGGAAGATCCTTGCCGATACAGGTTCGCTTGAGGGCATCCAGCACTTGTTTGGCCTGGGTATAGGGTAGATGTACCACCCCCTCCATGGAGACATGCACCAAGGCATAGGGGGCGAGCGGGTAGTTGGGCTCGAATACGCGCTCGGCGGCAGGGCCGACTACTTCCAGACAGAAGACGATGCCCGGCGGGATGTCTTCGTCCGCCGTGGTGGTGATGGCAAAGGCGCCCAGGGGCAGGTGTTCCAAGGTGTCCGGGTGTTCCTTGAGGTAATGGGCCAGGTCCATGCGGAAGTCGGACAGGGTGAGGTCGGTGATGGAGATGCCGGTGGAAAGATCCTCCAGGTCGATGACCGCCTCTTGCAGCTTGAGCAGTTGCTTGCGGCGGTACTCCAGGTCGTTCATGGGGTCGCCGGACTCGACCTCGATGAGGTTTTCCTCGCCGGTGGCGGAGACGTCCAGCAGCACCATGCGACCGCTGACCCGTGCCTCCAGGTTGATGTACTCGTCCAGCTCGATGTTGGG
This sequence comes from Sedimenticola sp., assembly GCA_027026755.1. GTDB lineage: Bacteria > Pseudomonadota > Gammaproteobacteria > Chromatiales > Chromatiaceae > Thiolapillus. The sequence goes on from JALVNE010000334.1 coordinate 63,196, forward strand.
CCAGAAGTTGACCAGCTGGATCTGGGTGTTGGGAGAGCCAATGCGGTCGATCCGCCCGAATCGCTGGATGATGCGCACCGGGTTCCAATGGATGTCGTAGTTGATGAGCCAGTCGCAGTCCTGGAGGTTTTGCCCTTCGGAGATGCAGTCGGTGGCGATGAGCAGGTCGATTTCGCCTTCCTCGGCCAGTTCTTCGGGCCGCTCCTTGGCGCGGGGGGCAAAGGCCGTGAGGACGGCGGGCATCTCCTTGCGCAGGCCCGGGAGCGTGGTCTTGGCGCCACCAGTACCCGTAACCAGGGCGCTGTGTAGGTCGAACTCGGCCTGTGCCCAGCTCGCCAATTGCCGGTAGAGGTAGTCGGCCGTGTCGGCGAAGGCGGAAAAGATCAGAACCTTGCGGTTGTCAGGGTTAATCGGTTGTTCGATCTTCTGCCGGACTACATCTTTCAGCGCTTGTAGCTTGGCATCGAGTTCCGGCGTGACGGCCCGGGCGGCAGCCAACAGGGACTTCAGACGGTTTCGGTCTTCCGTGAGGTCCTGGCGCCAGCGAATGCGGTCCACGTCGGACAGCAACACCTTGATCTTGCGTCCGGCAAGCAGACTCTCGAAGGTGGGGTCGTCGATGTCGATACTGCCGATATCCAGTTCATGGATACTCTGGGTATCCAGGTTATCGATCTTGGCCAGCAGGGCCTCCACGTCTTTTACTTGCCGCTCCACCGTCAGCGCAAAGGAATGCACCGAGCTTTCCATGCGCTTGAGCAGATTGACGCGCATGAGTTGCACCAGGCTTTCTTCCCGATCCACCTGGCGGAAGATGGATTCTCCGCCGCGGATCTGCGTGCTGTATTTGGCGTCGTATTCTTCGCGTTTGCTGTCGAGCAGGTAACGCAGTGGGGCGTAGGCGGCCAGATTCAGGCGTCGTATTTCGCGGTTGATTTGCTCGATGGGCGGAAAGCGCCCGTGGGTATCCACATCGGCCTTGACGTTGATAGGCTTGCGCCGCTCGGGGAATTTGCCCGTTTCGGTGATACCGTAATATTTCTCGATGTGTTTACGTGAGCGTGCGATGGTGAGCAAGTCCAAAAGCTTGAAGTAGTCGAAGCCCAGCATCTCCACCAGCCGCGTCGCTGTGCGTTCGTTGTCGGGCAGATCCAGCCAGCGGTTGAACTGCTTCTGGGCGTTGCGCGTGGTGGTGTCGATGCTCTTGATGCCGTGATCCCAAAGGGCATCGTCCTGTCCTTCGGTGATGAAAGCGATCTGATTCTTCAGGTCCGCCAGCCGGTTGTTGACCGGGGTAGCGGAGAGCATGAGCACCCGCGTCTTGACGCCTTCGCGGATGATGCGTCGCATGAGCCGGTCGTAGCGGCTTTCGCGACCCTTGTAGGTGATCTTGTTGCGGAAATTGTGCGACTCGTCGATCACCACCAGATCGTAGTTACCCCAGTTGATGTGTTCGAGGTCAATATCGCCAGACAATCCTCGTTCCCGTGACAGATCGGTATGATTGAGCACGTCATAGTTGAAGCGGTCTGCCACCAGCGGGTTACGCTTGTCGTTGGCGCGATACAGTGTCCAGTTATCCCGCAGGCGCTTGGGGGCCAGCACCAATACCCGATCATTGCGCAGTTCGTGATACTTGATGACCGCCAGGGCCTCGAAGGTTTTCCCCAATCCCACGCTATCGGCAATGATGCACCCACCGAGGCGGTTCAGTTTGTCGATGGCGCCGACGACCGCATCCTTCTGGAATTTGTAGAGCTTCTGCCAGACGGCGGTCTGGTGAATGCCGGTGGCCGATTTGACGACAGATTCTTCATCCAGCGCGCCTTCGTGATCCTCGAACAGGCGTTGCAGAATCAACGCATAGAGCGTGAAAGGGGGCTGGTTTACGGTTATTGCGGACAAGGCATTCAGCAGCGCCGTGGACTGAAGCGTTGTCGCCGGTAGGGATTGCCATTGTTGCTCAAACCACGCAGCCAACTGTTCGGCTTCTTGGGGTGTGCTTGTTGCTTGAACCAGACCCAGAGGGTTGCCCGGCGTGATGCCGAGGCCATCAGTGGTGAGTGAAAAAGCGCCCAGCAGACCAAAACGCGCCTTCTGATCCGGCTCTGCCAGGACGAGCGTGCCTTGTGGTATGCCAGCGGTGGTTTCTCGGAGTTCAGCACGATCGGTAAGCCAGTTGGCCATTTTTTCCGCCAGCCAGTGATTTTGAAGCCGGTTTCGGAAAATCCTGTCTGCATCGCCACCCAGTAGATTCAGCGCATCAGGATCTCCCGGTACTACCAGGCGGGCTTTTTTCAAGTCCAGGATCTCGTTGATTACCCTGTCGAAAGCAAACAGGGATATGTCTGGAGTGACCAACGCCATTTCGGGGGCTTCTGCGGCCGCTGTCCGTATTGCTTCCAATAACTGTTCAGGTTGCCTGGCGTTGATCAGCTCCATGCGTCCTATTCCTCTTCCTCATCCACTGTGTAGCCCGGTGCAATCACCAGATTCTCCACATCGTAGAGCGCCTGGCGGTTTTTCAGCCAGAGATGGTATTCGGGACCCTCCAGGCTGTGATCTTTCGTGCAGTCCACGTTCCAGTGCCGGAGCACGTAGCCGACAATGGCAGCGCGGATGTTTACCCGGAGTTTGCCATCCACCATGTCGTATTCCTGCTCGATGGTCTCCGGATGCCCCAGCCGGGGATGGGGGACGATCTCCAGCCCGACGATGCGGTTCCACTGGATGTCGTTGTCTTTGAGTTCGTGCTCTTCGATGGGCGACGCTTCCACGATCCGCGGATTACTGATCCGGTTGATGACGAAGTCGCCAAAACGTGAGCGCATGCGATCGAATCCGCGGACATGCCAGCGCAGGCCGTTGTCCACCAGGACGAAAGGGACGATTTGGCGGGTCGTGAGGCCGGAACTCAGGGACCGGTAATCCATCTCGACGACCTTCTTCTGATGGATGGCGCGGCTGAGCATGGCGAGAATATCCAGGTGGGGCGTGTTGAGCTGGGTAGGAACCTCGCAAGGGATGTGCGGCTTGTGCGGCGTGACGAAGTCATCACCGAACCCGTGGGCCAAGGCAGTCAGCGCCTGCTGGGGGGGGTATTTGAACAACGGAGTGAAGGCCTCGGTCTGCCGGTAGCGCTTGGCCCGGGTGTCGAAGGACAGGTTCTGGGACGCCAGTTCACGGTACAGGGCGATGTCACGGGTGGCGGCCGCCTCTTTGATGCCGAACCGCTTGACCAGGTCGTTACGACCGATGGTGCCCAGGAATCGAAGTCGAAAATCAATGTGGGAGAGCCGCTCCCGTTGGGCCTGGCTGATGTCCGCGAGCCGGGGAGGTGTCATCACGCTGTCCAGGTTGGTCGAGGTCAGATTCACCATATGTTCTCATGATACTCGGGTGGGAATGCGCGTGTCAATATGAGTTGTTGACATCATCAATAAGATCTCTATAAAATACCAATAAACCTAAGCTAGCCATGTACCTAAGAATCTAATTTTATAGAGCATTGCTTGAGCAAATTGGTATACCAGTATGTTGTTTGTTGAGTGCTCTACCAGGAGATGTTTTAGCGACGCGGGACTTCAAACATCGGGCCTAGCCAAAGAAACCCAAGGATTTGGTTGAATACGTCGTAGTGCATGAGATGGTGCATCTGATAGAGCCAACTCATAACGAGCGTTTTATTGCGACTCTTGAACAGCATTATCCCACATGGTGGGAAGCCAGAGCCGAGTTGAATGAGCTTCCTTTGACATCTGAAAAATGGGGAAATAAAGAATAAATGCAATAGCTTATCGTCAGCCACCCCATGAGCCACTGAATGTGCTATAATACACTTGTATCTGGGAAAACCAGGGCAACAACCATCGCCGATTTAACCAACAACTTGCGGGGCGATTCACAAATTCTGCTAAAGCGTGGCTCCTGCTCGCTCCACAGGATGCTTTCGCTGCATTCTCACCTGGGGCAGGAGAAATCCCAATGAATCATCACAAATCTACCGACGCGCTTTTCGAGCTCTGCCTGCAACCCCATGGCTTGCTGGCGCGCATTGATTTACGGCAAGGCACCCTCACCACCGCGTTCAAGGACTGGTTTTCCTGGCACTGGGACACCGAACAGGTCGCCGTGGCCCACAACCTGATCCATTTCATCGAACCGGATGGCACCCTTGTGGGTATCAAGGCATTCCCGTCTGAAGTACAGCATGCCCCGCAAGCCAATGATTTCCAGCCCCGGCTGGAGATTATTCCCATGGGTCAACCTGAAAACCTCGATGATGAACGCGACCCGTTTGAAGTGCTGAATATCCCCTTGCCGGACGATGTCGCTCAATGGCCTCTGGACAAGCAATATATCGTGATGCACGAGCTGTTTTTGCTGTACCAGGACGATCACCAAGACTGGTCACAGGGCAAGGGCTATATCTTCCATCGTCGCCAGGATGAAAGTTTCGAATTTACCTCTGATGGAAAGCTGGCCAAATTCAATCAACACCCCGTGCCGGCCGATGCCTCCTTCAAAGACTGGGGTAATCCTGAAAAAGCGGGTGATTTCCTGCCGTCTGGTGCAACGGAAGGAGGACAGTCATGAATCCACTGAAGCACGCCATCGAAAGAAAGCTCGAATCGCTTGGCATGACACGGGAAGCGCTCGCCCAGCGTATGGGATATCGAAATATTCCCAAAGGATTACGCCGGCTGGATGACTTTATTGAACATTTGTCCCACCGTGAAACACTGTTGCCGGTATTGGAAAGCATTCTGGCCGATAGAGAGGGCGAGTTACGAGAGGCAGCCACACTGCACGCAAGGCAGTTGCTGGAAGAACAAAAACGCCGTTTCAAGCCCTGGTTGCAGATTATTCCAAGTAGCCGGCCCAGCCCCCTATTTGTGGCGGCACTGTGTCCCGGTCTGCTCAACCAGGTATTACCGGAAGATATCGCCACATGGCCGGAAGATGAACAGTTCACGTTCGTGCGCCGCCTGTTCCGGGAACATCAGACCGGGTATCCACAAGGCTGGGTGCATGGCAAAGGATTCATCTATCAACGCCATGTGGATGAAAGCCTGGAATTTGATGACAAGGGGCATCTTGTGCAAAAAGGAGAACGGCTGGGGCATGCGGCTTCATTGCGCCTGAACAGTCGTTCGTTGCCTGAATTTGTCATGACGAAAACGGTCAACGAGGAAGAGAAAATAGGAGCAGAAAGAGAAACACAGGAGGAATTACATTGAACTACCATATCATCGGCGACATTCACGGTCAGGCCGATAAGCTCGAGCGTTTATTATGGCGCTTGGGATACGATTATAACGATGGTGTATATCACCACCCAGAATCCAAAGTGGTTTTTTTGGGTGATTTCATTGATCGCGGACCGCATCAGCGGCGAGTCTTGGATATCGTGCGTCCTATGGTTGAACAAGGCCATGCCTTTGCAGTCATGGGCAACCACGAGTTTAATGCCATCTGTTTTCACAGCGTGCATCCGGAGACTCTTTCTCCATTGCGTCCACATAGCAATAAGAATAGCCGGCAACATGAAGCTTTTCTCAAGGAATACGGACTGAAGGACGAAGAGACTCGATCGGTTATCGAATGGTTCAAGAGTCTGCCGTTGTATCTGGAGGTCAAGGATGAAGATAGTGGGCATGTGCTGTTTCGTGCTATTCATGCTTGTTGGCATCAGGCCGCTATCGATCGCACACCAGAAAAATTGACCGATGAATATTTGCTGGAGGCAGCCACCAAAGGCAGTCAGGCTTATGATGACATTGAAGTCCTGCTCAAAGGTCCAGAAATTCCCTTGCCGGAAGACCAGAGTTTTCATGACAAGGATGGTCATGAGCGTCACAATATTCGAATAAAATGGTGGCCTTTGACCAAGCGGCGGATAACTTATCAGGACTTGGCCATGGTGCCCGAAGGTGAAGAAAAAAACTTGCCTGCCAGTGCCGTACCTACAGAAACATTTTCCCGCTATCTTTATCCTGAACAAGCTTCCCCAGTATTCTTCGGACACTATTGGTTGACAGGCAAACCCCAACCCATCAGTCATAATCTGGCTTGTCTGGATTATTCGGCCGGAAAGGGTGGCAACTTGGTGGCTTATCGTTGGGATAGTCGCCGATCATGGCAAAACAATATTTGCAGAAGTGGATTTGTTTTAGATGTAAATGGGGAATTAAAACAACTGCGCAAAGCCATAGAGGCAGGTAAAGCTGGTCGTGCTCGAATTTTTCGGGGCGCTGAAGTTATCATCAGTATTGAACCATTGCCACATCACCATGAGCATTATCCCAATGATATCGTGGTCGTCACCCATAGTGAATCACTGGCCCGCAAACTGAGTTGGGTGCTTATACGCCTGAGAGACATCTTTGCGTCCTACCTGGATTTTAGGAACAAATACTACTTCTACGGTGCGGTGGCCAATGCGGCCAAAACGGCACTGGAGCAGGGAGAAAAAGGAGAAGCGGTTTTGTTGGCGGCAGTAACCCAGGCTGAAATCATTGGTCAGGAATTCGAAGAGGCAACGCGGCAGCGGATACAGCAACTAGACGAAGAACGCGTTGATCGGAAATTGCGTTCTCCCGATTCCCTGATGCAATTTGAGGATGACTCGCCTTTCAAGGAACAGCCGATGATTGATCATATACTCAGATACTTGGCTGGCTACGACATTCAGTTTGCCGAACCCTACTATGGGAATCCGTCGACTTCGAGGGAGGTCATCATGACCTATCGTGCTTCAGGTGCTTTACCCGTACTGGAAGCTTATTTCAATTTGAACGATGTTCCTTTTCAGCGTATTGCTGGACCAGTACGCCAGATTTCTATAAAGGAAGCGGAAAAACTTGAAGCATTGCTCCAGCAATATCGGAAGAACCATTGGATCACCCGAGTACCCGTGCCAAGAGATACATTGGAAAATTCAGCGTCGCACGTAGCTTTCAGCAATATCGAAAGTTACCGCATACTGGGTGAAAAGCCACAAGTAGGCTGGAAAGTCGAAGTGCAATATGGTAACCGAGGCATTATCGAACCCAAGTATACGGGTTGTTATACCTATTCAAAAACCGCCACTCCCAACCGTTACCAGATTTATTTTCACCACGAGAATGAGATGCAGGCCTTTACTGATAAATGCAAGGCGTTCTCTATTGCATGCGAAGACAATAAAGCATGAATTCCTAATGTCGGAGCATTAAGTGTATTTGGGGTGCTTCTCAACGGCCAAGCCTCTTCAATGACTGCCACGGATGGCGGAAAAGCGGGCTTAGCAGGAGTGCGGTGTTTGTCAATAAACCAGCTCATGCCCATTATAGACGCTTCGTCACTACTGCGTGTCAGTCTGCCTTCAGCCCTCGACGCTCACAACAACGGTATTCGGTCAATTACCGCTCGAGGGCGGGTTGAAGCCGGCCCCTGCAGGCTGACTTCAGAGGGTCGGTTCCTCCCTCACTTCAGCGGCTTCTCATGCTGTACGCTCAGCTCCCTACCAATCGATCCGCATTGCTGCAGCAGATACATCTATACTGACACAGGAGGAGTAACACTGTTGGGCAATATAAACTCTGTTCCTGGAATGAAATGACCGCTTTCTTCTAATCCATCAGGAAAACTGAATTTCTTTCCACAAAACACACCTGCTGATTTAAGGTATTCTATAACTTCATCACGTTCATCATCTGAAAGAGCTGATATAAATACATAATAGTCTTCAGAGAAATATGGTTCACCGCCACTTTCTTTTATAGATTCAGTTATTAAATCAAAGGATGTTGTATGTATACTATACATAAATTGTTCAACATCAACCGCTTGGTTTAGGAAAAAACGAATAATCGGAGCAGGATATCCTTTCAGTTCATTATCCTCAAACCAGTAGCCATAGCTTTCACCTTTGATGTGTGTGATTCCGTCATATAATATTTCAATGCCCTGAATTTTTGCTTCTTGTTGATTTTCATCCATTAGCTCCGGTTCCCAATAAATGTCTAGAGACAGGCATGTTCTCAAGTCATGCAACTCATTTTCTGAAAATTGGGATATATCTGGAAAATCTCCCTCTCCCTTTGTCAACGGGAATCTTATGGTGATATCTTTGCTCATACTCATGACAAACTCCTTAGTTCTACTTTGTAATTTTTGATATTACATAAATTCTGTATTCGTGACAAACGCCGCCTGCAATATCCAATAAATAACAAGTAGGACCACTCTACTTAATTCATTAAATTCGTATCTATTTTTCTTTATCCTCGGTAAAGACTTCAATGCCTGTATTTTCGACCAGTGTTTTCATAGACAGAATTAACTTATTCAGAGTAACAGCCAATTCATTCATGTTGTCGGGTTCGATGGGAAGATTATTCTCGTACCAGATCTGATCCTCCTGTGTTTTCGAACTCCATCCGGAGAATTCGCTGGGCTTTTTGAAGTTATTAATTTTTTCACGTACTTCTTTGAATTTGTTTTTTCGGGGGTTGCTGTTATATAGACCAATGCAGACCTTTATGTTCTTTCTCATCCTGAGGCGGTGTTTGTCAAGATACTTGTCACTTTTTTACGCAACCAGCTCTCTAATTTCGGCCTCGTCCTGCGGTTCGTCATCACGCGCCGGATTGAGCCAGACAACATTCTTTCTGCTCCAGTCCCGGGTCG